>NZ_JAUBTQ010000002.1:181224-279805 GCF_036702515.1 Microcoleus sp. BROC3 | reverse complement strand
CTGACTCATATTTTTTAGGTAAACTTCCATTATAATGTAAGAGCGATCGACCAACTATTTCTTTTTGGGAGATGTCTATTATAGTAACTAAGCTCGATTACCTTACTATAATCTGCGATCGCTGCTTCTTTTTCCCCTAGATTATACTTAGTCAAACCCCGATTGTAGTAGGGATGAGGGTTGTAGTAATTAAGCTCGATCGCCTTAGTATAATCTGTGAGTGCCTCTGTTTTTTCACCTAGAGCAGACTTGACATTACCGCGATTATTGTAGGCAACAGCTAGTTTGGGATTCAGCTCGATCGCCTGATTATAATCTGCAAGCGCCTCTGCTTCTTCCCCCACAGCAGACTTGACATTACGCCGATTGTAATAGGCATCAGCATAGTAGGAATCAAGGTCAATCGCCTTAGTATAATCAGTGAGCGCCTCTGCTTTTTGCCCTAGGGCAGACTTGGCTAACCCGCGATTTAAGTACGCATCAGCATAGTAGGAATCAAGGCCAATCGCCTTAGTATAATCTGCGAGCGCCTCTGCTTTTTGCCCTAAATCAGACTTGGCTAAACCGCGGCTGACGTAGGCAACAGCTAATTTTAAATTAAGGTTGATAGCCTGATTATAATCTGCAAGCGCCTGTTTTTTTTCTATTTCATACTTGGCTAAATCACGATTTAAGTAGGCCTCAGCATAATAAGAATAAAGTTCGAGCGCTTGATTGTAATCTACGATAGCCTCTTCTTTTCTTCCTAGGGCGGACTTGGCTAAACCCCGACTATAGTAAGCATCAGCATAATAGGAATCAAGGTCGAGCGCCTGATTGTAATCTGCGATCGCTTCTTCTTTTTCCCCTAATTTATACTTTGCTAAACCCCGATTTAAGTAGGCAACAGCATCATTGGGATTTAGGTCAATCGCCTGAGTATAATCTACGAGCACTTCTTCTTTTTTCCCTAGGTCAGACTTGGCATTACCCCGATTGAAGTAGGCATTAGCAGCGTTGAAATTAAGGTCAATCGCCTGAGTATAATCTACGAGGACTTCTTCTGTTGTCCCTAGGGCAGAGTTAGTTAAACTCCGAGTGTAGTAGGCATCAGCATAGTTGGGGTTAAGTTCGATCGCCTTCGTATGATCTGCGATGGCCTCTTCTGTTTTTCCTAGGGCAGAGTTAGCTAAACCCCGAGTGTAGTAGGCATCAGAATAATTGAGGTTTAGCTCGATCGCCTGATTATAATCGGAGATCGCCTCTTCTTTTTCTCCAAGATCGTACTTGACATAACCCCGCTCGACGTAGGCAACAGCTAATTTGGGAGCGAGCTCGATCGCCTGATTATAATCGGAGATTGCCTCTGCTTTGTGCCCAAGCTCATACTTGGCACTACCCCGATTGACATAGGCAACAGCTAATTTGGGATCGAGGTCGATCGCCTGATTATAATCGGAGATTGCCTCTGCTTTATGCCCAAGCTCATACTTGGCAACACCCCGATTGACATAGGCAACAGCTAATTTGGGATTGAGGTCGATCGCTTTATTAAAATCTGCGAGCGCTTCTTCTATTTTCCCTAAGGCCTTATTGGCACAGGCCCGATTGACGTAGGCAGCAGCATATTTGGGATTGAGGTCGATCGCTTTATTATAATCTACGAGCGCTTCTTCTATTTTCCCTAAGGCATTATTAACAACGCCCCGATTGTAGTAGGCATCAGCATGGTTGGGATTAAGGTCGATCTCTTTATTAAAATCTGCGAGCGCTTCTTCTATTTTCCCTAAGACATAATTGGCAGCACCCCGATTGACGTAGGCTTTAGTATTTCTGGGATTAAGGTCGATCGCTTTATTAGAATCTGCGAGCGCTTCTTCTATTTTCCCTAAGGCATTATTGGCAGCGGCTCGATTGACGTAGGCATCAGCATATTTGGGATTAAGGTCAATCGCTTTATTATAATCTGCGAGCGCTTCTTCTATTTTCCCTAAGGCATGATTGGCAGCGCCCCGATAGACGTAGGCATCAGAATAGTTGGGCTTGAGATCGATCGCCCGATTATAATCGGAGATCGCCTCTTCTATTTTTCCTTGGTTATAGTTGGCATTACCCTGATTTAAGTAGGTTTCAGCGTCGGTATCATGTTGATTGTAATAGACAGCTAAACCAGCTATTAGCCCAAACAGGCTCGAAAAGACTATCAAAAAGCCTAATGTAGAAGTGGCGAGCGACCTATAATAATCTATGCTCCAGTCTTCTTTTTTCCGTAATTGACCTCCCCGTAATTCATATTCCATCTCACTCCAACGGTAGGTAATAGCATAGTTGGGATTAAATTCAATTTTCTGATTATTATCAGCTACAGCACCCTTGAAATCGCCTTGATTTGCGCGAGCAAGTCCTTGACTGAAATAGACAGGGGAACAACCCGCCGCCCCAAACAGGGTCAAACCAGCAGCCAGAACTTGCGGAATCAAGCGATGCGGTTTTTTAGTCATAGCCTTTGCAGTTAGTGACTTTTAATGAAAGTGCTTTTTTAACGGTTTAAAAAACTACGCCCAATTATATCTGAGTGTTTGAAATTATCAAAATATCGTAATAAAACAAAGAGTGTAGAACTATTGGCGGATATTACTACACAACCCTTTGATGAGGTCAATGTTGATTTTGCGAGACATACCTAACAGGCGATCGACATCTACCAGACGATCGCTCATGTGTCTTCCAGAGACTCAAGCCACTGTCCCATCAAACATTTATACTGCTGACAGCATAACGGCTGTTTCAAAACGAGTCTTAAATCTATACAACAATTAACATTCTCAATAAACAAAAATTTATATTTGGGTGCGTCAGCTCTCGTTATATTATCTGCGGCTTCAATAACTCTTGGCTGACACACCCTACAAGTTTTAGCTACTTTGAATCTCTGTGGAACAGGCGTCTCGCCTGTGAATCTCCGTGGAACAGGCGTCTCGCCTGTCCATCCCTGCGGTTCAATTCCCCCTACTTAGCCCGCACCACCAACACCGAACAAGGAGCCTCAGCGACAACCTCAGCACTCACCGAACCCTCCAAAATTCGCTTTAAACCAGTCAAACCCCGACAGCCGATCGCAATTAAATCCGCCTTATAGATATGAGCCAAACGCAAAATTTCCGGCGCTGGCTCCCCGGACACAATTTCCAATTCGCTCTGGCAAGGCAACTTTTCCTGATAAGATTGCAGCAACTTCTCCACCTCTCGGTAAGCAATCTCATCTCCCTGAGCGTGAGGTCGATCGACAACCGCGTCAAAATCCGACGTACCAGAACTCACAACATGAACTAGAATCACCTTTGCCGTCGGTTCTAGCTGAAATTGTCCTACAACTTGCAATACCTGAGTCGCTAACTCTGAATTGTCGATCGCTACCAAAACAGTATTCAATACCATGCACCTTTAAATTTCAGATATTTAGACTTTAAATTTTTCGATGATTGTCGCCTACTTTCTACAATTCCGCGCTTCCCACCAACATCATTATTACCTACCCAGAAACCCGGTTTCTTAACATAATTGCGTCTTTTAAGCAAGATACTTGAAGAAACCGGGTTTCTTAAGCCCGCATTGCGTAAGTAGGTAGGCGCAAATAAACTGGGTCGCTTGTCACAGAATGTAAAGCTACCATAATCGCAAGAGAAGTGCTTCGTTTCACTGCATTTCACTGACTTTTGACTACCTATGTATTTTGCCGATCATCTACTTACATCTCGATCGCCAATCTCAAATTTACCATCTAAAACTCACCCTTTCCCTCATTTTCAGTCCGCAGCCGCACCGAATCAGCGTGAGAAGGAAGCCCCTCTGCTTCTGCCAAAACATTAATAGCCCTACTCACCTTTTTAAGTGCAGCAGGCGAATATTGAATCAAACTCGAATGCTTCATAAAAGTTTCGACACCCAGCGGCGACGCATAGCGCGGAGCCCCAGAAGTCGGCAAAGTGTGATTCGGGCCAGCCAAATAATCACCTACAGCTTCCGGCGTCGAGCCGCCCAAGAAAATCGCCCCAGCGTGGCGAATTTGGTCGAGCAAAGCCCAAGGATCTGCAACTTGCAATTCCAAGTGTTCGGGCGCAAACTCGTTAGAGAGTTCCGCCGCCGCTTTGAGCGAGTCAACTACTACGACTAAACCATAGTTGGCGATCGCCTTTTCTGTTAAAGTTCGGCGCGGGTGATTTGCCAACTGTCTGTCTACCTCAGCCACCACCTTCCTAGCCAGCACCGAATCCGCCGTCAGCAAAATTGCCGACGCCATCGAATCGTGCTCAGCTTGAGCCAACATATCCGCAGCCACGTGCACAGGATTCGCCGAACCATCCGCAATAATCAACACTTCCGACGGGCCAGCCAGAGAATCGATCCCCACAGTCCCGTAAACCAGTTTTTTAGCCAGGGTGACGTAAATATTCCCCGGCCCAGTAATTAAATCCACCTTCGGAATAGTTTCCGTACCGTAGGCCAAAGCCGCGATCGCCTGCGCCCCGCCTACCCGATAAATCTCATCAACTCCCGCTTCCTGAGCCGCTACGAGCACCGCAGGATTCATTTTCTTCTCCTGTCCGGGGGGAGTACACATCACCAGTCTCGGAACCTTGGCGACCTTCGCAGGAACCGCATTCATGATCACCGAGCTCGGATAGGACGCCTGACCGCCTGGAATGTAGATTCCCGCTCGATCGACCGGCGTGTAGCGCTTGCCCAAAACAATCTCGTCATCGCCAAACTGCACCCAAGACTTGGGTACGCGCTGTCGGTGAAACGCCTCTACCTGTTTGCAAGCCAGCCGGATGGCATTTAATAATTCTTTCGACACCTGCTGGTAAGCAGCATCCAATTCGGCGCCGCTGACCCGTAAATCTTCCACATTTAGGGTCATGCGGTCAAATTCAGCAGTGTAGTGCAGCACAGCCTGATCGCCTCTGCGCCTTACAGCTTGCAGCACCTCCCGCACGGTGGCTTCTTTGTGAACGACAAGTTCGTCATGGGTGCGATCGCAGATCCGTCGCAGTTCAGCTTGTGCCTCAACCCACTGAGTAATGATTCGCAGCATGGAGATTAGGAATGCCGTCTATAAATTCACTAACATTTGCTTGACAATTGGGGATTTTTGTGGGGGTTTTCCTAGAGAAGTAGGCCACCACCAGTCCACAAGCTTAAACCGCTATACTCGCGGGATTTTCAAAGGCTTCAGTGCAGCGTTTAAATCTCTGTCGAAGATTTTGCAACACTGAGGACAAGTCACAACCTTCTCTAGGAATTGCCCGCCAGAGAACCGGGTGCAAAGAGATAGGGTCCGAAGGCAGAGGGGGAGAGTGTCCGAGCCAGAGATTATCCGAGAGGGAGATTGTTCGAGCGGGAGAATTTTGATTCTGCCTTCTACCTTCTACCTTCTGATCCGGCTGCCTTCTACCTTCTACATAAGTGCCTTCTACCTTCTACCTTCGCTCAGTGCTTCGGCAAGAAGCCCAAATAACCCGTATTCTTTGTTATAGCTTAACTTGGATTTTTCAGGGAATGGGATTTTAAGCAGAATAAATGCTATATTAGTTTTTCCAACACCTGATAATTTTTTTATAAAAAACGCCAAATTATTGTATACTTGAAAATTGCGCGCAAGAAACCGTGACTTTAACTCGTGACGGTGGAAACACCGCAAGACGCCTCCGTAACACCACTGTCATACCTTTGGGTATCGTCAGGGGTAAAAAACAGGCAGTTAAATGAGTCAATAAAAAATTATTGCGCGGGCGATCGCCAAAAAATAGCCACAGACTCAGATCGATCTGAGCGAGTGGAGAGTGGCTGTCTGAATCAGCCTTTTAATATCAAGCTTTTTGCGGATCGATCCCGAAAAGGTTGTCCTTCAAAATCCCCCCGTCTTGAGACTTTCTTGAGACTAGGGTGTATCAATGAATACCTACTTCCAGCAACTGAACTATGGCAAATATTAAGTCCGCAGTCAAACGAGTCAAAATCGCCGAACGTAACCGCTTGTACAACAAATCTTACAAGTCAGCGGTCAAAACTTTGATGAAGAAGTATTTCGCTGCCGTTGACAAGTACGCCGCAGCTCCGAGTCCTGAATTAATGCAAGAAGTCCAGCAGCGAATGTCTGAGGCCTACAGCAAAATTGACAAAGCTGTCAAAAAAGGTGTACTCCACCGCAACAACGGCGCTCGCAAAAAGTCCCGCTTGGCAAGAACCCTCAAGCCGCACGAAGTATCGGTAGCATCTTAAGGAAGCAGAAAGTTCGGCAACGAAGCAGTGTACAAGATTGAAGGGATGGATGTTGAGGGAAGAAGTCAAGCGTGAAGAAGTCAAGCGTGAAGCAGGAAGAAGGAAGAAGGAAGAAAGAAGACGGAAGATTTTTCCCATACACTCTCTGCCACTCCCACTCCCAGACTCTCTCACTCCCCCCTCGCCCTATCCCACCAAGACTCTCCCGTATCACCTCTAATCTGCTTCCCCCATGCAGCTCATCGACACTCACGTTCATATCAACTTTGAGACCTACAAATCTGAGTTAGAAGCCATTCGAGAACGCTGGCGCGAAGCTGGTGTAGTTCGGCTGGTTCATTCTTGTGTAGAGCCAGAAGAGTTTGCCGACATTCAAGCAATCGCCAATCAGTTTGCAGAAGTTTCGTTTGCGGTTGGACTCCACCCCCTAGATGCCGACAAGTGGAAAGACGAGACTGCTAGCCAGATTAGGGAATTAGCGAATTCGGACTCTAGGGTAGTGGCGATCGGCGAAACCGGACTGGACTTTTATAAAGCTGACGATCGAGAACACCAGTTTAAAGTGTTTGAGGCACAGCTTGCAATCGCCCAGGAACTTGACAAACCAGTCATTATCCACTGTCGCGACGCCGCCGCCCCAATGGCCCAAATGCTGAGGAACTTTTGGCAAACACGCGGGCCAGTGCGCGGGGTCATGCACTGCTGGGGAGGCACACCCGAAGAAACCCAGTGGTTTTTAGACCTAGGTTTCTACATCAGTTTTAGCGGAACAGTCACCTTTAAAAAAGCCTTGCAAATACAAGAATCAGCTTGTATGGTAAATAGCGATCGCATCCTGGTCGAGACAGATTGCCCTTTTCTCGCCCCCGTACCCCAGCGGGGAAAACGCAACGAACCAGCCTACGTCTACTACGTAGCCGAGCAAGTTGCTAAATTGAGAGGAGTTTCTCTCTTAACTTTGTCCCAGCAGACAACCGAAAATGCCTGTCAGCTATTCGGTTTTTCAGTTTAGCTTATTCCGAACAAAGAAACGAGGAAAACAGGTCGATTTAGGGCCTAGCGATAGGGACAATCCCATTTCTATCCTGCCAGAAAAACCGGATTCATCCTTTATTGGAGATTCTTTTGGCGTTGCCTGTTGCGATCGGATTTGCGTCCTATAATAAAAAGAACCGACCATCGGGCGTTGGCTTAGTATCCGATCCTGCGATGTCGCCCGCTTGAGGCCAACACAACGCGAGTACGCTAACCTTCGGGATAGGTCACAACTTCACGAAATACCTCAAACTTACACACTCAAACTTACACATCAGAAGAAACTTGGAACCTCAGCAATTTGGCAATAGCTGTCAAGTCAATTTTAGGAGTCAAAAGTGTAGGGGATTTACCCAGGAAAACCACGAGATCGGAGCTAAAAGCATCTCGATCGAAACCAAAATCCGCACAAAAATACTGCGAGCAACCCGCAAAAATAACCGTTGCAGCAGTTGGTAGGCGATCGAAAACATCATATAAATTCTCTCACACAATCCATCAAAAAAACGCAACAAGGTAACAAGCTAAAAAAAGCCAAGCCTTGACGCCATGTAAAAAGCTAGAGCCACTGCGGAAAAAGGACACCCATGACCACTAAAGATTACACAGAATTCGCCTTCACCTTGCCCGACCTGATCGAAATCCAGCGGGCAAGTTTCCGCTGGTTCCTAGAAGCTGGACTGATCGAAGAACTCGACAGCTTCTCCCCAATTACAGACTACACGGGCAAGCTGGAACTCCACTTCATGGGCAAAGACTTCAAACTAAAGCGCCCCAAATACGACGTGGACGAAGCCAAGCGCAGGGACAGCACCTACTCGGTGCAAATGTACGTACCCACCCGCCTGATTAACAAAGAAACAGGGGAAATCAAAGAACAAGAAGTCTTCATCGGCGACTTGCCCTTGATGACCGAGCGCGGAACTTTCATCATCAACGGCGCGGAACGGGTGATTGTCAACCAAATCGTGCGTTCCCCAGGCGTGTACTACAAATCGGAAACCGACAAAAACGGTCGCCGTTCCTACAACGCCAGTCTGATCCCCAACCGCGGTGCTTGGCTGAAATTTGAAACAGACAAAAACGATTTAGTCTGGGTCAGAATCGACAAAACCCGCAAACTATCGGCTCAGGTGCTGCTCAAAGCCCTCGGACTCACAGACGGCGAAATCTACGACTCACTCCGCCACCCGGAATACTTCCAGAAAACGATCGAGAAAGAAGGACAATTCGGCGAAGAAGAAGCTCTGATGGAGCTCTACCGCAAACTCCGCCCGGGCGAACCCCCCACCGTCGCGGGGGGAGAACAGCTCCTCAACTCCCGCTTTTTCGACCCCAAACGCTACGATTTGGGGAGGGTCGGCCGCTACAAACTCAACAAAAAACTGCGGCTGTCCGTCCCCGATACGATGCGGGTGCTGACATCGCAAGATATCTTGACGGCGATCGACTATCTTATAAACCTCGAATTCGACATCGGCTCGACAGACGACATCGACCACTTAGGCAACCGTCGGGTCCGCAGCGTCGGAGAACTGCTGCAAAATCAAGTGCGCGTCGGTCTCAACCGCTTAGAACGGATCATCCGTGAAAGAATGACCGTCTCGGATGCCGACTCCCTCAGCCCGGCTTCTCTGGTCAACCCCAAACCGCTGGTAGCAGCAATCAAGGAATTCTTCGGTTCCTCCCAGCTATCGCAGTTCATGGATCAAACGAATCCTCTGGCAGAACTGACGCACAAACGCCGGCTTTCCGCCTTGGGCCCTGGAGGTCTGACTCGGGAACGCGCCGGGTTTGCGGTGCGCGACATTCACCCGTCCCACTACGGCCGGATTTGCCCGATCGAAACACCAGAAGGCCCCAACGCCGGCCTGATCGGTTCCTTGGCAACCCACGCCCGAGTCAACCCCTACGGGTTCATTGAAACTCCTTTTTACCCAGTAGAAAAAGGACGGGTGCTGCGCGACAAAGCCCCCGTTTACATGACAGCCGACGAAGAAGACGATTTGCGCGTCGCCCCCGGAGACATCAGCCTCGACGAAAACAACAACCTCTTGGGCGAAACCGTAGCCGTCCGCTACCGCCAAGAATTTACGACGACTACGCCGATGCAGGTGGACTACATGGCGATTTCGCCGGTGCAAATCGTCTCCGTCGCTACATCGCTGATTCCGTTCCTGGAACACGACGACGCCAACCGAGCTCTGATGGGCTCGAACATGCAGCGGCAAGCTGTGCCGCTGCTGAAACCGGAACGGCCCCTAGTCGGTACGGGCTTGGAAGCTCAGGCCGCCCGAGATTCCGGGATGGTTGTAGTTTCCCGGATTAACGGCGAGGTGATTTACATCGACGCCACCCGGATTATTGTCAAACCCCTGGCCAACGATGCCGAGTCGAGTTCCAGCGAGGAACATTTCCTGATTCGGGAATACGACGAACTCAAAGTCAAGCAGCCCTCGGTTTGGAAGCAAAAATACGCTGGCTGCATCGAACACGAACTGCAAAAATATCAGCGTTCTAACCAGGATACTTGCTTAAATCAACGTCCGCTGATTTATGAGGGCGATCGAGTCGTAGCAGGTCAAGTGCTCGCCGACGGTTCCTCCACTGAAGGAGCAGAACTGGCTCTGGGCCACAACATCCTGGTAGCTTATATGCCCTGGGAAGGCTACAACTACGAAGACGCGATGCTCATTAGCGAGCGCTTGGTGTACGAAGATGTCTACACTTCGATCCACATTGAAAAATACGAAATCGAAGCCCGCCAAACTAAACTCGGCCCCGAAGAAATCACCCGCGAAATTCCTAACGTCGGCGAAGATGCGCTGCGCCAACTAGACGAACAGGGCATCATCCGCAAAGGTGCTTGGGTAGAAGCCAGCGACATCCTAGTAGGCAAAGTCACCCCCAAAGGCGAATCCGACCAACCGCCGGAAGAAAAACTGCTGAGGGCAATCTTCGGCGAAAAAGCCCGCGACGTGCGCGACAATTCCCTGCGAGTTCCTAACGGCGAAAAAGGCCGCGTGGTGGACGTGCGGGTTTTCACCCGCGAACAGGGCGACGAACTGCCCCCCGGCGCAAATATGGTCGTCCGCGTCTACGTAGCTCAAAAGCGCAAGATTCAAGTCGGCGACAAAATGGCCGGCCGCCACGGGAATAAAGGCATCGTGTCCCGGATTCTGCCGATGGAAGATATGCCCTACTTGCCAGACGGGACTCCGGTTGATTTGGTGCTCAATCCCTTGGGCGTGCCGTCGCGGATGAACGTAGGTCAAATCTTTGAGTGTTTGCTCGGATGGGCCGGCGAAAATCTGTCGATGCGCTTCAAGATGGTGCCTTTTGATGAAATGCACGGCGCTGAAAAGTCTCGCGAAACCGTACACGGCAAGTTACAGGAGGCGCGCGAAAAAACGGGCAAGCCGTGGGTATTTAACGAAAAGCACCCCGGCAAGACGATTGTCTACGATGGCAGAACTGGGGAACCGTTCGATCGCCCGATCACAGTCGGCATCGCCTATATGCTGAAGCTGGTGCACTTAGTAGACGATAAGATCCACGCCCGCAGCACAGGCCCTTACTCGCTAGTAACGCAGCAGCCTTTGGGCGGCAAAGCGCAGCAGGGGGGTCAGCGGTTCGGAGAAATGGAAGTCTGGGCTCTGGAAGCGTTCGGCGCAGCTTACACCTTGCAAGAGTTGCTGACTGTGAAGTCGGACGATATGCAGGGACGGAATGAAGCGCTGAATGCGATCGTCAAAGGCAAAGCTATTCCGCGCCCCGGTACGCCGGAATCTTTCAAGGTGCTGATGCGGGAGTTACAGTCTTTGTGCTTGGATATTGCTGTGCACAAGGTGAATACGTCCGACGAGGGCAGCGAGCACGTTGAGGTGGATTTGATGGCAGATGCTGGGGGCAAGCGATCGCCCTCCCGGCCTACTTACGAATCCCTTTCTCGTGACGAACTTGACGAGGATTAGGCATTAAAGATTAAAGATTAAAGATTTTTTGACAGCATTCAATTCTTTAATCTTTAATCGACAATCTCAAATTAAAATGCCTCAGCAGTGGTACGAACACTGCTGAGGCGAATCAACGCTCTAAACAGGAGAGACGCTGAACATGAATATTGTAACAGTTGTCCCAGGAATTCAAGGAGAAGTTGACCTGAAGACTGGCTGTATTAATTGGCAAGGGAGCAAGTTTGGCAACGGTTACGCGCGCAAGTGGATCGATGGCAAAACAGTATTAGTCCACCGTTTAGTCCTCGAATCGAAAATAGCAGGGTTCCTCGGTTCCGGTTATTTTGGTTGCCATACCTGCGACAATCGAAGCTGCATCAACCCGGCACATCTGGTAGTAGGTACTGCTGCTGAGAATACCGGGCAGATGATTGGGCGCGATCGCAAAACTCCCAGACGCAAAAGTATTCCCGGTATTGGCATATTGTCGATCGCACAACTACGGGAAATTCAGACTAAATATTTATCTGGAACCATCAAGAACCACCTAGCAAAAGAGTATGGATTACAACATGAAACTATTACTAAGATACTTCAGACAAATATTCCCGATAACTTCACTACAGTTTCACCCAATTTTTTAGGAGAAATTAAAGACAGCGGCTGCATCATTTTCCAAGGTTCAAAAGACGGTCCAGGTTATGGCAGGTACTTGAAAAATGGAAAATCAAAATCAGTGACTCGTGCTATTTTAGCAGAGAAATTAGGATACGAACTTCCGGCTTTGATGGATGCTTGTCATACCTGCGATAATCCCAGTTGCATCAATCCAGAACACCTTTGGGCTGGTACTCGCTCCCAAAATTCATTAGATGCTTCCAAGAAAGGACGCACCCAAGGCAAAAGTCATCCCCTTTCCAATGCCAAATTAGACTGGGAAAAGGTGCGAGAAATTCGGCAAAAGCTAGCAGCAGGAAAGAGGATGAAAGATGTAGCACAGGAATACAGTGTCGGCCGCAAAACCATACACGATATTAAATATCACGTCACTTGGAAGGAAGCAGGTCAACAGGTTCCACTTCCTCGCATGGGTGGATATGTCGAGCGCAAATTTACTTTTGCTCAAGCTCTTGAAATCAGAGAACGAATTCAAGCCGGAGAATCCATTGCTAAAATTGCTCAGGAATTTGGAGTATCCAGAAATATCATTTCTGATATCAAAAGGAATGTCACATATAGAGGAGAATAAAATTGATTTAAGCCGCAAAACAAGCTAACAAAAAAGATAAATTACCACAAATAATCGACTGTAAATCATCAATTGGAGTCAAAATGGCTAAGATAGAACAACGCTTTGATTACGTCAAGATAGGGTTAGCTTCACCAGAAAGAATTCGACAGTGGGGAGAGAGAACTTTACCCAACGGTCAGATAACCGGCGAAGTGACAAAACCCGAAACAATAAATTACCGGACATTAAAACCTGAAATGGATGGCTTGTTTTGCGAGCGCATTTTTGGGCCTGCAAAAGATTGGGAATGTCATTGTGGGAAGTACAAACGAGTTCGCCATAGAGGCATTGTTTGCGAAAGATGCGGTGTTGAAGTCACTGAATCTCGCGTCCGCCGCCATCGCATGGGCTTTATCAAATTAGCAGCTCCAGTAGCTCACGTTTGGTATCTCAAAGGCATCCCGAGTTACATGGCAATTCTGTTAGATATGCCCCTGCGAGATGTCGAACAAATCGTCTATTTCAACGCCTACGTTGTCCTAAATGCAGGTAATGCAGAAAAGCTGCAATACAAGCAATTGCTCACGGAAGATGCTTGGCTGGAAATAGAAGACGAACTTTACAGCGAAGATTCCACGCTGACGGGCGTAGAAGTGGGGATTGGTGCTGAAGCTTTGCAAGTTTTGCTGCAAAATATTCCGCTAGAAAGCGAAGCGGAAAAGTTGCGGGAAGATATTGCTAATGCTAAAGGTCAAAAACGGGCAAAGTTAATTAAACGCTTGCGGGTTATTGACAACTTCATCGCTACGGGATCTCAACCAGATTGGATGGTGCTCAACGTGATTCCGGTGATTCCCCCGGACTTGCGGCCGATGGTGCAGCTAGACGGCGGGCGTTTTGCAACCAGTGACCTCAACGATCTTTATCGGAGAGTCATCAACCGCAATAACCGCTTGGCGAGACTCCAAGAAATTCTGGCACCGGAGATTATCATCCGCAACGAAAAGCGGATGCTGCAAGAAGCTGTGGATGCGCTGATTGACAACGGTCGCCGGGGCCGGACAGTGGTGGGGGCAAACAACCGCCCGCTGAAGTCGCTGTCGGACATCATTGAAGGGAAACAAGGTCGCTTCCGGCAAAACTTGCTGGGGAAACGGGTTGACTACTCCGGGCGTTCGGTGATTGTGGTGGGGCCGAAACTGAAAATTCATCAGTGCGGTTTGCCGAGGGAAATGGCGATCGAGCTTTTCCAGCCTTTCGTCATCCACCGCTTGATCCGCCAAGGATTGGTCAACAATATCAAAGCTGCGAAAAAACTGATTCAGCGCAACGATCCCAGCGTTTGGGACGTGCTTCAGGAGGTGATTGAAGGACACCCGGTAATGCTGAACCGCGCGCCGACCCTCCACCGTTTGGGGATTCAAGCCTTTGAGCCGATTTTGGTAGACGGGAGGGCGATTCAGCTTCACCCGCTAGTCTGTCCGGCTTTTAACGCTGACTTTGACGGAGACCAAATGGCCGTACACGTGCCTTTGTCTCTGGAATCTCAGGCGGAAGCGCGCTTGCTGATGCTGGCTTCCAATAACATTATGTCGCCGGCAACCGGAAGGCCGATCGTCACTCCTTCTCA
The DNA here is from genome assembly GCF_036702515.1 of Microcoleus sp. BROC3. Taxonomy (NCBI): domain Bacteria; kingdom Bacillati; phylum Cyanobacteriota; class Cyanophyceae; order Oscillatoriales; family Microcoleaceae; genus Microcoleus; species Microcoleus sp. BROC3. The sequence goes on along the minus strand of NZ_JAUBTQ010000002.1, from coordinate 265,692 downwards.
AGATATGGTGCTCGGTTGCTATTACTTGACAGCCGAAAATCTTGACGCTCAAAAAGGAGCCGGTCACTATTTCTCCAACCTTACCGACGCGGTTGTAGCTTACGAACAAGGAGTCGTTGACTTGCACTCCTACGTGTGGGTGAGGTTTCAAGGTGCCATAGAAAACATAGAAGCAGAAGGAGAACCGCTGAAGGTGGAACGCTCGGCCGACGGTATAGTGACAAAAGAATACAAGTTCCGCCGGGTTCGGGAAGACGGAGAGGGCAAGTTGATCAATCAGTTTATTCGCACTACTCCGGGCAGAATTATCTATCACCAAACGATCGAATCGGTAATTAACAATTAGAAATTGGTAATTGGTAATCGGTAATTGGTAATTGGTAATAACTGACAAAGAATAGCTAAAAAGTAATAGCATCCGAATCAGGGAAAACTACCAATTACGAATTACAGATTGCCAATTACGAATTATGAATTAGGGATTACCAATTACGCATTACCAATTACCAACACCAGAGAAATGACAGAAAATAAGGAAATTGTTTTTCGCAATCGAGTTGTTGACAAAGGTCAGCTCAAAAAATTAATCTCTTGGTCTTTCATGCACTACGGAACGGCCCGTACAGCCCAAATGGCCGACAAACTCAAAGACTTGGGTTTCCGCTACGCCACAAAAGCCGGAGTCAGCATTAGCGTAGACGACCTGCAAGTGCCGCCGTCAAAACGATCGCTCCTAGATGCCGCCGAAGAAGAAATCCGCATTACCGAACAAAAATACACCAGAGGCGAAATCACCGAAGTCGAACGCTTCCAAAAAGTAATCGATACCTGGAACAGTACCTCAGAAGACCTCAAAGACGAAGTAGTAAAAAACTTCCGAGCCACAGACCCCCTCAACTCGGTCTACATGATGGCCTTCTCCGGCGCGCGGGGGAACATTTCTCAAGTGCGGCAGTTGGTGGGAATGCGCGGATTGATGGCTGACCCCCAAGGAGAAATCATCGACTTGCCCATTAAAACCAACTTCCGCGAAGGACTGACAGTCACCGAATACATTATTTCCTCCTACGGAGCGCGCAAAGGCTTGGTAGATACAGCCCTGCGCACCGCAGACTCCGGCTATTTGACTCGCCGACTCGTGGACGTGTCCCAAGACGTAATCGTGCGCGAAGTAGACTGCGGTACTCAGCGGGGAATCCGGGTACGAGCGATGACAGACGGAGCTACCGTGCTGATTCCCCTAAAAGAACGGTTGCTGGGACGCGTTTTTGCCCGAGATGCGGTGCACCCCAAAACTGGGGAAATCGTGGCTTACGGCAGCGAAAAAGCCGTCCGAAATCAGCCGATTACAGAGGAGTTGGCGGCGGAAATTGGTAAAGCAGGGGTGGCAGAGGTGTATTTACGATCGCCCCTGACTTGCGAATCTACGCGCTCGGTTTGCCAGCACTGCTACGGCTGGAGTCTCGCCCACTTGCAAATGGTGGACATGGGAGAGGCGATCGGGATTATTGCGGCTCAGTCGATCGGGGAACCGGGAACTCAGCTCACGATGCGTACTTTCCACACCGGCGGTGTATTCACCGGAGAAGTCGCCAAACAAGAACGAGCACCTTTCCCGGGCACAGTCAAGTTTAAGAACTTGCGCACCCGCTCTTTCCGCACCAGACACGGCGAAGAAGCACTGGTAGCAGAAAACAACGGCAAGCTCGTATTTGAAGGCGAGGGCTTTGAAGAAGGCAAATCCGGGGCAAAAAATCAAAAACTCAAGATTGAGCTGGCGATCGCCCAAGGTTCTACTTTGATGGTCAAAGACGGACAGCGGGCAATTCCCGGTCAAGTTTTGGCCGAAGTGCCCATCGCCGGCCGCGCCGCCCGCAAAACCACAGAAAAAGTCACTACCGACGTAGCGTCCGACTTGGCGGGAGAAGCCAAATTTGCTGACTTGGTGCCGGAGGAAAAAACCGACCGCCAGGGCAACACTACCCGCACCGCCAGCAAAGGCGGGCTGATTTGGATTCTCTCGGGAGAAGTCTACAACTTGCCCCCGGGTGCCGAACCTGCGGTCAAAAACGGCGATCGGATTCCCGCCGAAAGCGTCATCGCCGAAACTAAACTCATCTCCGAACACGGCGGCGTAGTCCGCATCGCTGACCCCAGAGAGATCGAAATTATCACCGCCCAAGTCCTGCTCGACCAAGCAATCGTGCGCGCCGAAAGCGCGGGCGGCCGCGACCACTACACGATCGAAACGGCTTCTAACCAGCGGTTTTCGCTCAAAACAGCCCCCGGGAGCAAAGTCATCAACGGCGAAGTAGTCGCGGAATTGCTCGACGACAGCTACCGCACCGCTACCGGAGGCATTGTCAAGTACGCGGGAGTGGAAGTCCACAAGCGGGGCAAGGCAAAACTCGGCTACGAAGTAGTCAAAGGCGGCACCCTGCTGTGGATACCCGAAGAGTGCCACGAGGTCAACAAAGATATTTCCCTGCTGCTGGTGGAAGACGGCCAGTACGTCGAGGCCGGTACCGAAGTAGTTAAGGATATTTTCTGCCAAACCAGCGGGGCGGTAGAAGTCACTCAGAAAAACGACATCTTGCGCGAGATTGTCATCAAGCCCGGGGAACTCCACGCAGTCGATCGCCCGCCCCTGACTTTTGGGGAAGGTCAAATTGTCAGCGCCGGTCAGGAAATTTTCCCCGGCTTGGTTGCCGACAAATTGGGCTATGCAGAATATATCGAAACTCCCGAAGGCCCCGCTTTGCTGCTGCGGCCGGTCGTGGAATTTCCAGTGCCCGACAAGCCGCCCGTACCTTCTCAGACGGCGCTCAACGAGTCGATCTCCCTCAAAGCAGTCCAGCGGCTGCCATACAAGGACGGGGAGCGCGTCAAGTCGGTGGAGGGATTGGAATTGCTGCGGACTCAGCTTATTTTGGAAATCGGTTCCGGAGCTCCGCAACTCGCCGCAGATATCGAGCTGCTGCCGGATGAGGCCGAGGCTCTGGCTTTTGGAGCAGACGGTTCCGGGCCTGCTTGGGCTTCGCAGGAGCCGGTTGTGGCATCGCAAGAACTGGCCCTGCCTCTTGATGACGAGAACTCCCCTCCGTCCAGGATTTTCCGCTTGCAGTTGGTGATTTTGGAATCGCTAGTAATTCGGCGGGACGTGTCCGCCGACCCCACTCAGGGCAGCACTCACACGCGGCTGTTGGTGGAAGACGGCCAGTCGATCGCCCCTGGCGCAGTCGTGGCCCGCACGGAGATTCTCTGCAAAGAAGCGGGCATCGTCCGGGGCATCCGCGAAGGGCACAACGAACCGGTGCGCCGCCTGCTGGTGATGCGCGATGCCGATTCTATTTCGATTTCTGTGGCTCTTGAGCCTGCTGTCAGTCCCGGTCAACTGCTGGTTGCAGGTACCGAAGTAGCTCCGGGAATTATTTTGGAAGAGTCGGGTCAAGTTGTGAAGGTTATACCAGCAAGCGGGGAGGAATCGGCAAAAATTGTGCTCAGGGTGGCTCGCCCTTACCGGGTTTCCGGGGGTGCGGTGCTGCACGTAGAGGACGGCGATTTGGTACAGCGGGGCGACAATTTGGTGATTCTGGTGTTCGAGCGGGCAAAAACCGGGGATATCATTCAGGGTTTGCCGAGAATCGAGGAACTTCTGGAGGCGCGCAAACCCAAGGAAGCTTGTATTTTAGCCAAGCGGCCGGGGACGGCTCGGGTGGTTACGGATGACGATGTTGTCGAGCTGGCGGTGATTGAGGATGACGGCCGGATTGAGGAGTATCCTTTGTTACCCGGTCAAAACCCGATCGTTTCCGACGGCCAGCGCGTCGGCGTCGCCGAAGCTTTGACGGACGGGCCTGCTAATCCTCACGAAATTCTGGAGGTGTTCTTCCACGTGCTCAAGGAGCGGCAGCCTACTTTTGAGGCAGCTTTAGAGAGTTTCCAACAGGTGCAGACCTTTTTGGTGAATGAGGTGCAGTCGGTTTACCAGTCTCAGGGTGTGGATATTTCTGACAAGCACATCGAGGTGATCGTCCGCCAGATGACCAACAAGGTGCGGATGGAGGACGGCGGCGATACTACTATGCTCCCGGGCGAGTTGGTGGAATTGCGGCAAGTTGAGCAGGTGAATGAGGCGATGTCGATTACTGGCGGGGCTCCGGCTGATTATACTCCGGTGCTGCTGGGGATTACTAAGGCTTCGCTGAATACAGATAGCTTTATTTCCGCTGCTTCGTTCCAGGAGACTACCCGGGTGCTGACTGAGGCTGCGATCGAGGGTAAGTCCGACTGGTTGCGCGGTTTGAAGGAAAATGTGATCATCGGCCGCCTGATTCCTGCGGGGACTGGGTTCAATGCCTATGAGGATGCTGGGGTTCAGGATGCGGCTTTTGATGGTGCTGTGTTTGATGACGAAATCCACGATTTGCAGGAGGATGTGGTGCTCGACGATCGCACTGCGCGCCGCGCTTATACGATCGAGAGCGGTTTTGAGATTGGGCGCGGGTCTGACATGGAACCCGATGAGGATTTTGAGGAGGTTGAGGTTGATGAGGACGATTTTGTCCCTGAGACTGATGATGATTCCTTAGGGGAAGTGGTCGATGACGATGATGATATCGGTTACGACTTCGACGAGGACGAAGACTAATCTCGTGTTTTGAGATTGCCGCGCAGCAAACAATCAGAGTGAGCTGCGCGGAGATTTTTTGGTTCTTCGCGATCGCACGCCCCGAGAGCATGAGTTGAAAAATTTTAAATTCTTTTTCTCAAAACTTAAAAATCAGAAGTCATAGCATTGTGCCATCGGCACATCCAAAAGAAGAAGGAATAAGGTAGGAAGTATTCGTCAGAAGGCATAAGTCAGAATTCGAGAATAATTTATAATTCAAGAGTTTTAATGGTTTGTTAGTTCAAACAAAAAACTCTTTGTTCCTTCTTCCTTCTTCCTTCTTTCTTCTTTCTTCTTTCTTCTTCCTTCGGTTCGCTCAGTCAGGGAGCAAAGCCTTGATTTGATTGACAAACTCTTGATGATCTACCACAGGTTTAGAGATGTAACCGTCGGCACCGCTTTGATCCAGAAAGGTTTCTCTATCACCGGCCATCGCGTGAGCTGTTACTAAAATAATCGGCAGCGAGGCCGTTTGCGGGTCAGCTTTAAGCAGTTGAGTAATCTTGATGCCGTCAACAGCTTTTCCCTGGTACACGCTCCGCGAAAGAGACACATCCATTAAAATCAAATCAGCTTCGCCGTTCGCAGCAATCTGCATCACCTCTTCAACATTTTCCGTGTGCTTCACGGCTAAGCCCCCCCGCTTAGTCAGAATTTTGGAAAAAACCCGAGCATTAACCAAATCGTCCTCTACAATCAGAACGGTTTTCATAAATAAATATGGGAAGTATGGAAACTTTGCGACTTTAGTCCAAAGAAGAACACCGCACGGGGACTACATTCCCCGTCAAAAATGCAGAGTTTTTAGCGCCATCAGCCGGGAACCCTGCAAAACCCGTATTTATATCCTTGAGGTACTAGCCGTGAGAGGGTGTACAGATGCCCTGAAGCATCCTGTACCATCATTTAGACTACTACACACAGACAGTTTAGTTGTTTTTTAGAATGAGACCTGACACTGCCAGAGGCTCAAGATTCCCAGGTAACAGGTTTCTAGTATCCTCTCTTTCGGTCAAGCCTCCGGCTGAGAGTCCGGGATGTGTGACAATTATTTTCTTTCATACTCTTAGAATAAAGCAATGTTTATTTATATACTCCCGCTGCTGCATTCGGAGTAGCGAATATAGCAGGGGATTTTGGGGGATTCCCAATTCTCAGTTTTGAGCATCGAGACGGCTGAAAAGATCTAGGCTTCCGTCGATCGAGGTGCGGTCTGACTCTCCTTCTGCCGAGGAGAGCTTTTGACTGCTGAATTCTTAACGATCGGCATTTGTGAGCGATTATAAGGAAAAGCAGGACTGTGAATCAACCTTACTCACGGCTGAAGGTAAATAAACAGGTAGGCACAAATGAAGGCAACATAGAGGTTAGGGTAAGAGTGGAGAGTAAGAGGCAAGTGTTGCCCGTCTTCGGCACTCTGATTCTGCTTTGACAAATTAAGTTTATTTTTATCCTCCCGCTGGGCGGTTTTGTCGAACTTTCGGTTTGCCTGCGGCAAACGCTTTTCACTCGAGACAGGCAACCTCAGCATTATTGACCTAGGCTGTCTTCACTCAGGAATTAACGGACACAAGGACTCATGGCTAAACAACTCAACCTACTTTCCGGGCAAGTAATTTCTACGCCTCTGCACGCCGAGATGCAGCAATCGTACCTCGAATATGCCATGAGTGTGATCGTCGGGCGAGCTTTGCCTGATGTCCGCGACGGTTTAAAACCGGTTCACCGTCGAATTTTGTACGCGATGCACGAACTCGGTCTGACGCCTGACCGACCTTACCGCAAGTGCGCCCGGGTCGTTGGAGATGTTTTGGGAAAATATCACCCCCACGGCGACCAATCGGTTTACGACGCTCTGGTGCGCATGGTTCAGGAGTTTTCGAGCCGCTATCCTTTGCTGGCGGGTCACGGCAATTTCGGTTCGGTGGACAATGACCCGGCTGCTGCTATGCGCTACACGGAAACTCGGCTGGCACCGATCGCCCACGAAGCTATGCTAACCCAAGTCGGCGAGGCAACTGTTGATTTTACTGGTAACTTTGACAATTCGCAGCAGGAACCGACGGCATTGCCTGCTCAGTTGCCGTTTCTGTTACTCAACGGCTGTACGGGCATTGCTGTGGGGATGGCAACTAATATCCCGCCGCACAATTTGGGGGAGGTGGTAGACGGTTTAATTGCTTTGATTGAAAACCCGGAACTATCCGACGAGAAGTTGATAGAACTGATTCCGGGCCCGGATTTTCCAACCGGAGGGGAAATCGTCGCCACAGAGGGCATTGTTGACGCCTACACTAAGGGTCGAGGCAGCATTGCGGTCAGGGGTGTGGCCGGGGTGGAAGAGGTGCCTGGTAATCGCAAGGTGCGTACTAAAACGGCGATCGTGGTGACGGAGTTTCCGTTTCAGGTAAATAAGGCGGCTTGGATTGAAAAGGTGGCGGAGTTGGTCAATGCTGGCCGCCTCGACGGTATTTCTGATTTGCGTGACGAGAGCGATCGCGAAGGCATTCGAGTTGTGATTGAACTCAAGCGGGAATTTACCCCAGAAGCGGTTCTCGCTCGCCTTTACCAACAAACTGACCTGCAAACAAATTTTGGCGCGATTTTGCTGGCAATTGTTAACGGTCAACCGCGACAGTTGACGCTCAGACAATTGTTGCAGGAATTTCTGGATTTCCGGGAAGTGACTCTTACCCGCCGCTACAATTACGAGTTGCAGGCTGCGGAACGTCGCTGTCATATTGTCCAAGGCTTAATGTTGGCTTTGACAAATCTCGATACCGCGATCGACATTCTCAGAAATTCTCCTGACGGATCTACTGCTAAGCAAACTTTGCAAGTTCGCCTCAATTTGAGCGAAAGTCAAGCTGATGCGATTTTGGCGATGCCTATGCGGAGGCTGACTGGTTTGGAAAGGCAAAATTTGCAGTCTGAGTTTGATGAGTTGATGGCTAATATTCAAGAATTGCAGCGGTTGTTGAGCGACAGGCGCGAACTTTTGAAGGCTTTAAAGAAGGAATTTCGATCGCTCAAACGCAAGTACGCTGACCCCCGCCGCACTAAATTCGCCAATGGAACCGGACGCGCAGCCAAAGCCGAACCACAATTTTCTGGTAAGAAAAATTCTGCGGTGAAGCAGTTGTCGCCGGCAACGATTCAGCCTAACTTATTGCCCGTTCTAGAGGCTGAGGAAACTATTGTTGAATTTTCGCACAAGCAGTACGTGCGCCGCTTGCCGACTGGGGAAAAGCCACGCTCGAAAAGTCGCGAAAAATCGGTTTCAGCTTTAGAAAAAAATGAAGATTTTATTGTGACGGCAAATCTGACGAAAACCGATCGCACTTTGGTCGTCTTAACTCCTAACGGCAAAGCTTACCCGCTGAAAGTGGCCGATATTCCTAGTAGTAGCGCCAAAGACCGGGGAACGCCGATCGTTAGTTTGTTGTCGCCGAGTGCTACTAAAGAAAGTGCCGGTCGCGCTTTGTCGGAAATCACAGTTGCACACTTTATTTTGCCGGAAAATTTGGAAGCTGCAGATTTAGTAACTTTGACTCAGCAAGGGAAAATTAAGCGCTTGCCGATGCAGGAATTTGCTGATTTGACTAATCGCGGCGTTACTGTTGTTAAACTCAAGGAGGACGATCGGCTGCGCTGTGCGAGTCTGGGTAAAGTCGGCGAGCAAGTGGCGATCGCAACTTCAGGAGGCCGAGTCCTCCGGTTTGAGATTGATGATGAACAACTGCCGCCAATGGGCCGCGCCGCCCAGGGTTCTCAAGTAACCAGGTTGCGGAAGCAGGAAGAGTTGGTGGGTTGCATCACTCTCGACCCGAACGACAGTCTGGTGCTATTTTCCGAGTTGGGTTGGGCAAAACGAATGCCTGCAGGTTCTGTCAGACTTACTAACCGGGGCGAAATTGGCACTCAAGCTTTTCGTTTCTCAGAGCCTAAAGATGCTTTAGTTGGCTTGCTGCAGGCTGTTCCGGGTACGGATGTCAAACTTTTTACTAATTCTGGCCGCCTGCTGCGATCGGCTATTGATGCAATAGCTTTTTGGGGGAAAGATGCTGCGGGCGATCGAGTTTTTGACCTCAATCCGGGTGAAAAAATTATCAAAGTTATCAGCAGTCAATAGTCCTCAGTCATCGGTCATGGGTCATGAGTCATTAATTGTGTCATTATGCGCTGTGAGTCAATTTAAAGCTTGGCTTTGTTGCCTTCGAGCGTCTACGTCCAATTCCATTCCCCATTCAGCCTTGTTCCCAGGCTCTGCCTGGGAATACATACCCGGAGGCTCTGCCTCCAATTCCCCAATCTCAAATCTCAAATCTAAAATTGTTTGATGGCGCAAGTTGTATTAGAAAATATCTACAAAAGTTTTCCGCTCCGCCAAGGTGAACAGGAAAAAGAAGCAAACACCGTCGCAGAAAGTGTCTCGTCTGTGGCCGATCGCCCTTCGTCTAACAGCGTTTTGCGCCGCATTAACCTGACGGTCGAAGATGGGGAATTCATGGTGCTGGTGGGGCCTTCTGGCTGCGGAAAAAGCACTTTGCTGCGCTCGATCGCCGGTTTGGAAGTTTTGACGGCCGGCAATATTTGGCTTGGCGATCGGCTCCTTAACGATTTGCCTCCTAAAGACCGAAATATCGCTATGGTATTTCAAAATTATGCTCTCTATCCTCACTTAACAGTTTACGATAATCTCGCCTTTGGATTGCGCCGCTCCGAAAGGGAGAAAGACGAAAGAAGGAAGAAGGCAGAAGGAAGAAGGAAGAAGGAAGACGAAAAACGGAAGAAGGAAGACCTTAGGCAGAAGGCAGAAGGAGGAGGAGAAGGCAGAAGCCAGAATGCGAAAGGAATCCGCAAGCAGGTAGAAGAAGTTATTAATTATTTAGCTTCTAATTCTTTAAATAATCATCAAGTCTATCCTTTGTTTGAAGACTTTTTAGGAGGAGTAACTCGCAAGCTGCCTCCGGGTTTGCGCTATTTATCGGAACGGGAAAAGGCAGTAGGAGAACGAGTCCTGAAGGTAGCTGAATTATTGCAAATAGAATCTCTTTTAAATCGCTTGCCGAAACAACTTTCGGGAGGGCAAAAGCAGCGGGTAGCTTTGGGTAGGGCGATGGCTCGAAATCCTGAGGTGTTTTTGATGGACGAACCGCTATCGAATCTTGATGCGAAATTGAGGGCGGAAACTCGATCGCAAATTGTGCAGTTGCAGCGACAGTTGGGAACTACAACTATTTATGTGACTCACGACCAAACTGAGGCGATGACTATGGGTGATCGGATTGCTATTATGAATAGAGGCCAGCTTCAGCAGGTAGCTCAACCTCTAGAGCTTTACAACAAGCCGGCTAATTTGTTTGTTGCTGAGTTTATCGGTTCTCCGCCGATGAATTTCTTGTCGGTGGAATTTAGTGCTCCGCTGTTGATTTCTCACCCGCAATTTCGCTTTACTTTACCCGATATTTGGGCAAAAAGTCTACAACAATATGACGGGCGAGGGCTAATTTTGGGCATTCGGCCGGAACATCTGAGCATTAACCCTCCGGCTACCAAAAATCTTTCGGTACAAGTGGAAATTGTAGAGGCTTTGGGACACGAAACTTATTTGGGGGTTTGTTTGACGGATGCTCCGGCGGTGCGGATGCAGGTGCGGGTTCCTCCTGAGCGATCGATCCGAGTTGGCGAGGAGCTTTGGTTGGCCATCGCCCATGACAAAATTCACTTGTTTGACCCCGATACCGAGTTGGCTATTTTTCCTGTTAGGTAAAATCATCAAGGTCGATCGACCGTTATGACCGATATCACTAATCACAAGCTTGCATTTTGAGCGAGGAATGTTATATTTATTCACATAAGCCTTACACAAGTTAACGAAAGGAGTTCGCACTATGCAAGAACAAAAACGCAACGCTTGGAACTGGGGCTTCAGCGAAGGAGCCGAAAATTGGAACGGTCGTTTGGCGATGATTGGTTTTTCTGCCGCTGTCATCATCGAATTGGTTTCCGGTCAAGGCCTGCTGCACTTTTGGGGCCTGATGTAATTTTCTAATTAAGACTTTTGTGAAACTGCAAAGCTTGGGAGTTCCGTAACGGACTCCCTAAATTTTAGCAGCGCGATTTGAGCAGCCAATAGCCACTTGCTCCGTGCAGTTACCAGCACAAAATGTAACAGCTATAGCTCACACCGGGGCGGGGGGTTCCCCCCCCAAAAGAGTGCGAATCACTCTTTTGGGTGATGCTAGCAAATTACTCTAGCGGATATATTCTTTTAAGATGCTGTTCCGGTTGGGATGGCGCAACTTCCGCAGAGCTTTAGCCTCGATTTGGCGAATCCGCTCGCGGGTGACGTTAAAGATTTGACCAATTTCCTCCAAGGTCTTCATCCGTCCGTCATCTAAGCCGTAACGCAGCCGCAGTACATCCCGTTCGCGGGGGCTGAGAGTATCCAAAACGCTTTCCAAGTCTTCCCTGAGCAAGTTTTTCGAGACTTGATCTTCTGGCGTTTCCCCGTCAGATTCAATAAAGTCTCCCAGACGCGAGTCTTCCTCTTTGCCGATCGGAGTTTCTAGAGAGATGGGCAACTGTGCGGACTTAGCAATGAACCGCAACTTCTCGATCGTCATCTCCATGCGGGTAGCAATTTCTTCTTCCGTAGGCTTGCGACCCATTTCCTGAGACAGGAGTTTGGTAGTTTTCTTGATCCGCGAGATGGTTTCGTAAAGGTGAACCGGCAGGCGGATAGTCCGGGATTGGTCGGCAATTGCCCGGGTAATGGCTTGACGTATCCACCAAGTTGCGTAGGTAGAAAACTTGTAGCCTTTTTCGTGATCGAATTTTTCAGCGGCCCGGATCAGACCCAAAGATCCTTCCTGAATTAAATCTTGGAAAGACAAACCGCGATTCATGTATTTTTTGGCGATCGACACCACCAAACGCAGGTTTGATTGCACCATTTTCTCCTTGGCCCGACGGCCGACGTGGAGTCGGTGACGGAATGCAGGTAGTGCCATATCTACAGCATTCGCCCATTCGCTGTCTTTGGGTTCGCGGTTATACTCTTCGAGCAGTTGTTCTCGAACTCGCTCTAATTCCAGCAAATCTGCAATCTTGCGCGCTAGTTCAATCTCTTCGTCAGCTCGCAGCAGTCTAATCCGACCGATTTCTTGCAGGTAAAGACGAATAGAGTCTTCAGTATAATGCTTTTTCTTTGCCTGAGCCCGACGGCGGGCTTTGACGCCTTTGCCAGATTTAGTGTCGTCTTCCTCAGATTGAGAGTCTAGAAAATCTTCTCGATCGTCTTCTTCGTCGATAAAGAGTTCCAACTCGTTTTCTGGTAGAACGCTTTCGGCGTTCCGAAGCAACTCGATTGTTTCCATTTCGGGTTTAAGTGTGGTTTCGAGTACGGTATTAGCCTGGATCATGCCGCCTTCCTCATGCTCCTGAATTGAAGAATAAATAACAGTGGAATAGTGTCTGTTTGTAGTTTAGACAAGTTAGCCAATATTGGCATTCCCGCAGCAAAAAATAGTGGGATTTTCGGTCTGCTAACTGAATCTGTTACCGAAACTGCACCAGTTTTACGAGTCAAAGTTTGAGTTCTGGTTTGAATGAGCGAGCGCCTTCAATTAATCGCTGACTTGAACGTCGCGACCTCGAATTGAGCGTGGGGCTTTTTCTTTCGCAGCGAGTTACCGCATCATCTGCGATACCTTGCCCTGAGAAGCGAACCCAGAGATGCGAGCGATCGCACCTTCAAAAATAGTGGCTTTTTTACTCGGTACTTCGAGCTTTTACCCGTACAAGTTTTCCGGCACTGAACCCTCTAACTTTTGTGTTTGAGGTGTCGAACTTTTGATTCGCCTGCTGCTTTCACTCTGGTTGTCAGACGTCACAGTTGCACGGCTAATTTTCGCCACCTTGGATGCGGGTCTGCTGCCTCAAATGCAACAACAGAGGGTCGAAGTACCTAAGGGTGAGAATCGGATCTTGCAAAGACCTTTCCGATTGTAGCCTTTCTCACAAAAAATGGAAGTTGTTTTCCGTTTTTTGTCAAGAACTAGGAAAACTTTGTCAGCTTAGCTTGACAATACTAACTCATTTCCGGCTCTGCTAAATCCTGAGAATGCCCAGCAAAAACTTTGGCACGATCGAACGGCGCTGTTTTCTGCGCATATCTGGGTGAACGGCTGCGACGTAGTTGGCCAGACAGTTAGCAGACAATTTTTGACTTGCCGGAATTGAGACCAATACAATCCGTGTAGATGCACCCATCTTTACCCTGTTTCCCTGAATTGAATCATACGCAATCTGCGATTGAATAAAGCTCGTAGCTTTAGTTGTAAAGCCGGCAACTCTGGATTAGAGACCGACGATGACCCCAAATGAAGCGTTGCGGGTTTAGTAGTGCAACAGGGGCTTTCATTGTTAAGTTAGCTCAAATCTCAGAAATTGGGTTTAATTTTGACGTTAAATCACATTAAGTTCTTAACGTCACTTTCTTATTTAAGCAGTTTGACACGAGTTTGTCGCGTCAGCGGCAAAAACCACCCGGATAAATTCTACTGAGAGTTAACCCGGTGCGCAACTCCCGGCTGCAGACTTCTCTAAAATTTGTTGGCTTTCGGCTTGCACTTGCGCGATCGCACAATCTCACAAAGAACACAATTTGCCATCTTCCGGAAGTATAACTTCACGATTCCTTTAAATATATCGTGACAGTGTAAAGATTCAATAAACCCCTTCCATCAATTTTAGGTAGCATTCCCAAATTGTCTTGATAATTTCAAGCAGACGGAACAAAAGCCACAGCCGACGTTGCTGCAACTGCCGACAGATGATAAATCCCCAAAGGAAGGAAAATTTACCCTATTAGCGATGTGGTTGTTATTGTTGGAGAAGGCATAAGGGAGCATCTCACTTTTGCATCCCAGCTATAAATTGGAGTTTTGAGGCAGGAGGCAGAAGGAAAGAGAAAAAAGGAAGGAGCCAAAAGAAGTATTTTTACAACAAATATGAGATGCTCCCTGGCATAAGCTGCAGGATGCGCTTAAAGATGTGGAGGGGTAGGACGCTAGTGCGATCGCTAAAAATTGTGTTAAGTTGATTGAGAGCGTGTCCTCAGAAAACGCCTATCCCGCCTTTATCCTCTAGTCTGGTTTAAATTATCTGGGTTGACCGTTAGGAGATGAAGCTAGCAGAAAAAATTTCCGCTACCTGTATATAAATTGACAACAAAAAAAGTTTATTAGACATAATTAACTTTGGTGACAGAAAGATTTAGTAATTAATCTGCCAGATATTACCCTCTCTTTATAGGGCGTGTTTGTAATCAGAACTTCATTTTGTTTATATTGGTGAATAAAGACTAAAGTCCTGACTGCGAACTTAATTTGACCGCGAGACAAATTACTGCTGATTCCGCAGCCGAGGGTTAACAAACTCGTTTAATCCTTCTCCCACCAAAGATAATCCCACCACCATTAAAGTCATCGCCAAACCGGGAAACAAAGCCGTCCACCAAATGCCAGTAGGTAGCGCATCTAAAGCTAAACGCAAGTCGTGTCCCCATTCGGGAGTTGCTTCGGGAAGTCCTAATCCGAGAAATCCCAAACCTCCTAATGTTAATATTGCATCGGCAGCGTTGAGCGCAAACAGCACCGGTACGCTCTGAATCACATTCAGAAACAGGTAGCGCGAAAGCACTGTCCAAGTATCAGCACCCATTGCTCGGGCGGCTTCGACAAATAATTCGGTTTTGACGCTGACGGTGTGATTCCTGACGACGCGGTAGTATTGAGGGATGTAGGAAATGCTCAGGGCGATCGCAGCATTTAAAACTCCTTTTCCCACTACAAACGCTAGCGTCAAAGAAAGCAGCAGCCCCGGCAAAGTATAAATTGTATCCATTAAAAATAACAACACTCGATCGAGCTTGCCGCCCAAATAACCGCTAACCAAACCCAGCGGCACACCGATAAACAAACTCAAAGCAGTGGCTAAAATTACCACTTGCCAAGCCGCGCGAGAAGCAAACAGCGTGCGGGAAAACACATCGTAGCCGCTGCGGCTAGTACCGAACCAATAATTCGCCGACGGCGGTTCGTGAATGGGGTTAATCAAAGCCTCCGTAGGATTTTGCAGCCATCCCCAAGCTTGCATAGCTGGAGACAAGGTGGCTACCAATATAAACACGGCAGTTATTGTCAAACCTGCCCACATCATTTTCATGGACAGGCTTGACGGTGAGGTACTGTTGAGAAATCGCGGCAGTCGGAGGCGGCTTTGAGCCATAATGACGATCGACAAATATGAGACTTTTCGATTTTAGTAGCACTCAGGCTAAAAAACCGGGAACAATCAAAAATTCTTTCCCTTATCCGCCAAACACTCGCGAGAAACTAGGTTTTTTCGAGGGATGTGGCTAAAAAAAACCGATTTCTTCCCTGCGCGTTAGTTTCGTACAGGGGAGAAACCGTGTTTTTGGCAGGCGGGACGCAAGTCGAGTTTAGGTTAAATCTCCCTGGGCGAATCTCAAATCTAAAATCGATCGAATGTCCTACAAATTACTGGCAATTAACTCGCGGTACTGGCTTTTCGGCTTAACTCCCTTGAGCTCAGCCACCAAATCTTTGTCTTTGAAATACTGAATCGTCGGCGTACCAATCACGCCAGCATTTTCAGCAATTTCTGGATCTTCTTCGATGTCAATTTCCACGTAGTGAATTTTGCCCTCGAACTCATCTACTACTTTGCTCAAAATCGGCTTGAGGCTGTGACAAGGGCCGCAAGTCGGAGCAGAATATTTGACCACAATCAGCCGATCGCTATCGTGGAACAACTTCCGCAAAGCATAACCTCCTTCGTGGCGCGTGTCTTTGAGATCGAAGTTCTCGCTGGTTTTGCGCACTTTTTGAGCTTCCGGCGCTGCTGTGGGTTGCTCGGATTCCTCGGTTTGATGGAATTCCTGCGTTAAACCGTTAACTGAAAGCCAACGTTCTGCCAGCATCGCACCCATACAACCGCTACCGGCTGCGGTGATGGCTTGGCGAAACTCGTGGTCTTGCACGTCGCCGACAGCGTAAACTCCCTCGACGCTGGTTTCTACCGAACCGTGTTTGGTGGCGATATAGCCTACTTCGTCGAGTTCTAGCTGACCTTGGAACAGTTGAGTGTTGGGAGTGTGACCGATCGCGTAAAACAATCCTTTCACCAGCAAATCGCTTTCGGCACCCGTCTCGATATTTCTAATTCTCACCCCGTCCATTTTGCCGCCCGGTTCGCCCAAGATATCCACTGCTTCGGTGTTCCAGTGCACGGTAATTTTGGGATTGCTCAGCACTCGGTCTTGCATGGCTTTGCTGGCGCGCATCCGATCGCGCCGCACCAGCATATGTACGTGAGAGCCGTATTTTGTCAAATAAATAGATTCTTCGGCTGCGGTGTCGCCCGCGCCGATGACAGCTAAATCTACGCCTTTAAAAATAGGGGTAGCGCCGTCACAAATAGCACAGGCAGAAATGCCGTGACTCCAAAATACGTGTTCGCTAGGCAGCCCCAGCCTTTTCGCCGTCGCGCCTGTAGCGATTACTATCGTGTGGGTTTTGATTTCTCTGTCTTCTGAGCGCACTGTAAACGGCCGCTGGGTCAAATCCACCGAAATTACATCTTCTGTGTATAATTCTGCACCCCAGCGCGCTGCTTGAGCTTTCATCCGATCCATGAGTTCCGGGCCGGTGATGCCTTCGGGGAAACCGGGGAAGTTTTCTACTTCTGTGGTGGTCATCAGTTGACCGCCGGGGACGCCTCCGGCTTGGTAGCCTTCAAACACTACGGGTTTCAGGTTGGCCCTCCCGGCATAGATTGCTGCTGTATAGCCTGCGGGCCCTGAGCCGATAATTACTAGGTTTTCTACGGTTTCGTTGGTCATAGCTATTTACTTAAACTCATAACGACTTCGCTTTACTAATTCTAGCAGAGTTCGATCGAGTTTGGTTGGATGCCATTGGGCGATCGAGCATCTGTATCTATTTTTGAGGGTCGATCGGTCTTCGGGGCAATTCCAGCTACTTTAATAAGCAAAAACAATCTAAAAGTCGATTTAGTTTTAAATGTTCGATCTATTTTGGTCTCTCAATTCTTAAGCAAATCTAAAGATGACCAAAATTATTGACTTCATTCTCAATTATTTTACCTATTTACTTGCTTTGAGGCTTGTGGTACGATTTTCACAATCCAGGGGCATTATGACAAATTTAAGTTTTTAACGCTGAAAGCTTTTAAAATCGTAAAAATAACGAACTCTGCAAATGTAATAACTACAATTGTTTATGCAAAATCCGCATTTTATGGTTTAAGAATTGTAACGGAGATTTGGGCGAGTTTGACAAAATACAGTAGTTGTGGTATGTAAGGTGCGATCGGGGGAAAATTGGATTGAGATTTTTAACCGCAGATGTGGGCGGATTAACGCGGATGAACGCAGATAAAATAGAATTTTGTATTTGTGTCTGAATGGATAAAATCAAGATATTGTTTGTGTGCAGTCAGAATAAGTGGAGAAGTTTGACTGCCGAGAAAATATGCCAGAAGGTTAGCGGCTACAGCGTGCGATCGGCTGGAACGGAAAAAGGTGCAAGAATTAGAGTCACTGAGGGTCTGGTCGGTTGGGCGGATTTGATATTTGTGATGGAGAAGAAGCATGGCGATCGACTTCGCAGCAAATTTCCCGAAAGTCTCGAAGGCAAGAAAGTTATTTGCCTGCAAATCCCGGACAATTACCAATATATGGAACCGGAGTTAGTCGAGCTTTTGCAGGCGAAACTGAACCTCTATATGGAAATGCCAGATAACGAGATAAATTTTATGCAGCGAGTTTTGGAACCGGAAGTGATGGATTCCTTGGCAGAGGCGATCGAATACGATTCGATGGACTTTACTGAGGTTAATGCTGCTTTTGCTAATAGTGCTGCGGCGTTGGGGCCGGTTTTTGGAAACGTTTTGGATGCGGGGACGGGTACGGCGAGAATTCCGATCGCAATTTCTCAACTCCGGCCAGCATGGAAATTGACTGGCATCGATTTGTCGGCAAATATGCTGAAAGTCGGGGCCCAAAATGTGGAAAAGGCCGGCGCGCGATCGCAAATTAATCTCGAATTAATTGATGCTAAGGCAATGCCTTACCCTGACAGTTATTTTGACATGGTGATTTCCAACAGCATTATCCACCATTTGCCCGATCCGCTGCCGTTTTTGCAGGAAGTCAAGCGGGTGTTGAAGCCGCAGGGAGCAATTTTTTTGCGGGATTTGCTGCGGCCGGAAAAAGCGGAAATCAGGGATAATTTAGTCAATCTGTATGCGGGAGATTGCAACGCGCATCAGAAACAGTTATTCAGCGATTCGTTGCAAGCAGCATTTACGCTGGATGAAGTTGAGCAGATGATCGAAAATGCCGGGTTGGATGGGTTGAGGATTTATGAATCTTCAGACAGACACTGGACGGTAGAACGTGCTTGGTGCGAGTCTTTGTAGACTGGGGACGATCGCCCGATAAAATTTCAAAGGATAATAGGAGCGATCGCGCCTTTCCAGCAATGGGCCGTACCGTTGCACGATCGCTTCCAAACTCAAAACTGCTCTACCAGCGATCGCCCGGATCGAACACGACTATTAGGCGAGCCTCCGGCAGTAACTGCAGCAAAATGCGGATCTGACCGTCTGCATCCGACCAACTGCGAAACCGACCCACAACGCTTCTTTGTAAATTGGGAAGCAGGCGAACAATAATCCAGGAATTCAGACGCTGTTTGTAAGGCATAATCGATTCATGCTCCTTTCCAAAGGGGTTTTAGAGCCAGTCCTTGTACTTTCCACGGTTCTGGGCTGGCTATTAAACATATTGTCTAATCAATTTATTGTTTAGTCAAGATGCTTAAGCATCTTATAGAAAAAATGTGCGATCGAGGATATGCCGAAAAAGCCCGTTCCGCGACCTGAAGATGAAGAGTCGCATTTGAAGAAGCTCAGGGAAGAACTGGAGATGAGTCAGGAAGATTTGGCGCGAGAGCTTGGCGTTTCGTCGCAAACCATCAGCCGTTGGGAGTTGGGAAAGAACGTACCCACGTTCACCGTCAAGCAGATGAAAGCTTTGGAGAAATTGCTGTCTAGCATCGGGAGGTCGATCGGGGACTTGCCAGACAATCTGTGATCGAAACCATTAAACAAGCCCACGGATAAATCCGTGGATCACTTTTTCCAATCTAAAATCTAAAATCTAAAATTACTCGATCGCGCCCTTTGTCTTTAGCTTGATAAAGCGCGCGGTCTGCCGCTGCAATCAAGTTTTTTTGTGTCGCGGACGATTGGGGAAACGTACTCGCTACCCCCAAACTCAGCGTCACGAGAGAACACACCTCCGAATTAATGTGCTCGATTTCTAGTTCTTTGATCCACACTCGAATTTTCTGTGCAATCCAGACAGCTATTTCAGGCGAAGTCCGAGGCAAAATTACTGCAAATTCTTCGCCTCCGTAACGGGCTACCAGAGTCCCCCCCGAAACTTCGCCTGTTGAGTAATTTACGGCTGCCAAAATAGCTTGGGCTACCTGCTGCAAGCAAGCATCTCCTGCCTGATGTCCGTAAGTATCATTGTATTTCTTAAAAAAGTCAACATCGCATAAAATTAAAGATAGTTCTGCTGCTGCTTCTCCCAATTCTTGCCATTTTTTCTCTAAGTATTCGTTAAAACAGTGGCGGTTGGCAACCTGAGTTAAGCCATCTAAGTTGGCAAGGCGATACAATTCGGAATTAGCTGCTTTTAATTGAGAATTAGCTGCTTCTAGCTCGCATTTCGTGAGCGATAAGTTGTAATAAAGTTCGCTCATAGACCAAGTAGCTTGTTGGTGAATTTGGGATAAAGCTACCCACAGTTGATGCACGTCTAACAATCGGTAAACTTGAGGTTCTAACTGCACAACAATTGGCTCGTAAAGTAGTTCAGGCGGTCGCTGCACGGCTCGCTGAGCTGCCAGGACAATTAGGGCTACTCCTGGTAAAATCAAAATATCGGTTTTAGCTATTTGATACAAGGCTATAATCGGTCTGCAAGCAAATATATCTACTCCGTAGGGGCGGCTCATGCGTTCCATAAATCGCCGACGCGATATCATCCCTAAAAATTCGCCATTTACGGTCAAGATAACTCCCGGAAGCAGCGGGTGAGCTTGAAAAAACCGCGCTATTTCTTTGGCGAGATATGAGGAGTCAACCTGAAAATTGAATAGAGCCAGCTCCTTAAGAGTAGACTCTAAAGATAAATTTTTTGATGAGTTTTCTGGGGAGTTAGAAGGATCAATAAATTCAACAGACACAGCGCAGATCCGAATAAACAATAAACCAGCAACAAAGCTAGTGTCAGCTCTTAAATTATATAATTATTTATTTATTACCAGCGGCCGTATTCTTTACTAAACTATTTATTTAAGCTGCGCTAGTTTCTGCCGTGCCTGCATTGCATTAATTCGTCCTCACTCAATTATAGATTTATTGAATTATTACTCAATTTTTGACTCTTGGTTTTTTACGGCGTAAAAAAACAGATTTCGGTGCCATTGCTCAACTCATTGACGGTGCACACAAACTCAAAAAACCTGATTGTTAAACCGGGGTAGAGGCTGTAACGAGGTTTTGCGTAAAAAAACGCGGTGTCTGCCCCTGTCCTCAACTCAAAACTCAAAACTCCCTCACCACCCCCAAGTTCCTGACCCTCCCTTAAACGGGCCGACAATATCTTTGGTAATCCAGCCGCCGTAAAAATCCCCTGGTTGAGATTGCACTAATTCCCCGTCCACATAACAGGCATCCATCTTGCTCGGATAAAAAGCTACATAATCTTTAATAGCCTCAAAGACTTGGGTGGGATTGGGATAAAACCAAGCAGCATTTACTACTTCCTTTTCTCCCACCGTCACAGTGTAATAACCGGCTTGTCCCTTCCACTCGCACCAAGAGCCCCGTAAAGTTTTGTGCAAATATTCCATTTTGATGTCCTCAGGGCAGATATAGTAGGCAGGAGGGTGACTTGTCTCCAATACCCGCTGAGGACGGCGCGTGTCGGCGATCGTCACTCCATTAAAAATTATCTGTACGTGTTTGGTCGATTCCTCCAGACGAGGGGGACGCGGGTAATCCCAAACAGACTCTTGACCGGGGCCGGGATCTATTCGATCGAAGTTCATTTGCATCATCTCCCCTGCAAAAAAAAACACTTAGCGACTTAGCATTACAATTTAATGTACCCTTAATCGAGTCGCTGCTTCAGACCAAACCAGCTTTTCTCAACTCTTCGTAATATGAGTATTCGCGGTATAGATGTTTCCGACTACCAGCCCAATGTCAATTGGCAAGCAGTTGCCCGGGGAGGCATAGTCTTCGCTTTTGTCAAATCGACGGAGGGTGCAACTTTAGTTTCCCAAACTTTTGCCCGCAATTGGGCAGCTATGAAAGCGGCGGGGATTCAACGCGGTGCTTACCACTTTTTTCGACCTGCAAGCAGCATTCAAGGACAAATAGATTTGTTCTTGAAAACTGTAAAACTCGAAGCGGGGGATTTGCCGGCAGTCTTGGATTTGGAAACTACAGGCGGTTTGAGTGTGACTCAATTGTGCGATCGAGCCGCAATTTGGTTAGAAGCAGTCGAAAAAGCCACCTTGATGCGGCCGATTATCTACACTTACCCGGGTTTCTGGGACAACTTGGGGACAAAACGGTTTGCCGATTACCCGCTGTGGATTGCTCACTATACCACTGCTGAGGAACCTTGGGTTCCCGGGGGCTGGAAAACTTGGACTTTTTGGCAGTACAGCGACACCGGCAGCGTGTCCGGCGTCTCGGGCAATGTAGATACCAATATTTTTGAAAGTGTCCGAGAAGGTGCCCAAAGTTATAAAGTTGCAGACATCCAGAAGGAATTAAGAATTAAAGGTTTCTATCAAGGCGCGATGGACGGTAAATTTGGAGCCACCACCACAGCGGCGCTCATCTCGTTTCAGAAATCTCAAGGTCTCAATCCCGACGGCATTGCAGGCATCAAAACCTGGGCCGCTTTGATGCGAAAATCTCCCAAAGTAGTTGTCCCCCCTCCAGCCCCGACACCCGCCCCCCGACCGACTCCTGTTCCGACTCCCACTCCCACTCCCATATCAGCCGTGCGGCTGACTCAGGTATTCTCGTCTTATCAAGCTAGCGCTAGCCAAGATACTGCCTTAATTTGGCTGCAAAGCCAAGTTTCTACCTCTGTTTTAGGGGAATTTGCTCAAAAATGGCGGGCAACTACCTTACCTCAAGACACTAATTTGCGATTGATAGATGTCGGCAAATTTTATCGAGGTTTAGCTGAACAAGACCAAGCTTTAGATTGGCTGCAACAACAAATTTCTCAGGCTGTGATTTCCGAGTTTGCGAAAAAGTGGCGCTCTCAATCTACTGTCACTAATTCTCCGATTCGGCTGATAGATGCGTGC
This sequence comes from Microcoleus sp. BROC3, assembly GCF_036702515.1. NCBI lineage: Bacteria > Bacillati > Cyanobacteriota > Cyanophyceae > Oscillatoriales > Microcoleaceae > Microcoleus > Microcoleus sp. BROC3. The sequence goes on along the minus strand of NZ_JAUBTQ010000002.1, from coordinate 243,498 downwards.
AAATTTTATCGGGCAGCACCCAACCAAAACCAGGCTTTAGATTGGCTGGAAGGGCGAATTTCGCCGGCAATTCTCTCGGAGTTTTTTCGCAGGTGGCAGAATGCCAATCGATTGTAAATTTTAGATGGGAGATTTTAGATTGACTCTACAGATGAATATTGCGATTTGAGAATTTAGATTGGAAATCTACTCTAAAGATGAGTCTGGGGGCGATCGATTTGAAATGTGAGATTTTAGATTGGATATTGACTCTACAGATGAATCTGGGGGTAGAAGAACTCTATCATTGGAAAGCCGGCAAATCTTGTTATTTGGGATTTGAGATTTGAGATTGACTCCCCATCAAAATTCGTCCCATCCTCTCCCTCTGGACCCCTATGCCATCGGACTATCGAACCTAACAGACAATCTCTTGCTTAGCTACAGCTTACTCCCGTCTTTGACGCCAAGAGAATTATCTGATAAAGTTAGAGCCAATATCAAGGTTTTTTAATCTTATTTGCAAAAATCTAGGGCCGTGCCGAGTTTGTAAGCTGCGCCGAAAATAGCGCCTGCACTCAACTTACCCGCGATCGAACATTTAAAACTAAGCGGGCAGCCTGTAACAATTGTATCTATGGAAATCCCCTTTAACATCACCCTGTTGATGGTCATGACCGTCACCTGTGGTATCAGCGCTCAAGTTCTCGCCGCTTATCTGAAAGTTCCGGCGATCGTATTTTTGCTGCTGTTCGGCATTTTAGCAGGCCCAGACGGCTTGGGAGTCCTGCACCCCAATCTGTTGGGCAGCGGTTTGGAAGTTATGGTATCGCTTTGCGTAGCGTTAATTCTGTTTGAAGGCGGCTTGAATTTGGAATTGCGAGATTTGGGCAAAGTTTCCGGCAGCATCCGCAATTTAGTTACGGTAGGCACTTTAATTACGCTAATTGGCGGCGGAATGGCCGCACACTGGTTGGGGGAATTTCCCTGGCCGATCGCATTTCTGTATGCTTCTCTAGTAGTCGTTACTGGCCCGACAGTAATCGGCCCTTTACTCAAACAAGTATCCGTTGACAAACAAGTCGCCGCTTTGCTAGAAGCTGAAGGCGTTTTAATCGATCCTGTCGGAGCAATTCTGGCGGTATTGGTGCTGAATATTATTTTAAACGGCAATCCTGATTTGCTGATTTTGTTCCGAGATTTAATCGTGCGGCTTTTCGTTGGCGCAGTCGTCGGAGTTGCCGGCGGTTGGCTGCTGGGATTCATTCTCAAGCGATCGCAATTTCTCTCAGAAGACCTCAAAAACTTAGTAGTTTTAGCCGGTTTGTGGGGATTTTTCGGCTTAGCAGAAGAAATCCGCAGCGAATCGGGACTGATGGCAACAGTCCTATCCGGCATCGTCCTCAGAGCCGCTGCTGTCCCGGAAGAAAGGCTGCTGAGGAGGTTTAAAGGTCAACTCACAGTCCTTGCTATTTCTGTGCTGTTCGTGCTGCTAGCGGCCGATTTATCCCTCGCTAGTGTGGTCGCCCTCGGTTGGGGAAGTGTGTTTACAGTTTTAGCTTTAATGTGGATAGTGCGGCCGATCAATGTTTGGTTGTGTACTTGGAACAGCGGACTGAATTGGCGGCAGAAATTATTTGTTTGTTGGGTCGCGCCGAGGGGAATTGTCTCAGCGTCGATCGCCTCTTTATTTGCAATTTTGCTCACTCAGCGGGGAATCAACGGCGGCGACTCGATTAAAGCCTTAGTTTTCCTAACAATTATTATGACAGTTTTCGTGCAGGGGCTGACGGCCGGATGGATGGCTCAACTTTTGGGCATCACCTCAAAATCTGTAACCGGTGCAGCAATTGTAGGGTCAAATCCTTTGAGCAGATTAATTGCTCGCTTGTTTCAAGAACGCGGAGAATCTGTGGCAATTATCGACACAAACCCGGAAGCTTGCGCACAAGCAGAACGAGAAGGTTTGCGGGTGTTTTTGAGCAGTGCTCTCGACCACAGCGTGTTAGAAGAAGCCGGACTGGATTCGATGGGAACTTTTTTGGCAATGACTAACAACGGCGAGGTAAACTTAGTGTTAGCTCAACGGGCGGCCGAAGAGTTTGCACCGCCGAGGGTTTTGGCAATATTCCCCAAAGATCCGCAAGCAAATACGCCTGCAAATCAGGCTAAAATCAATCAAGCTTTTGTATCCGATTTGTCGCTGAAGGATTGGAACGAATATCTGAGCGACGGCGAAGTGAAATTGGGGGAAACTGAGTTAAAAAGTGAGGGATTGCAGTTTCAGATTGCTCACTTGCAAGCTTTGGTTCAGGCTGGGGAGTTGGCGCCGCTGCTGCTGGAAAGGCAAGGATACTTGCAAGTAGTGTCGGCGACCCAGATTTGGCAAGCAGGCGATCGAATTATTTATTTGCTGTACGATCCGACACCAAAATTGTTGAAAAGATTGTCGGGTTCGTCCCAGTCTCGTTTGACTTTGGAAAAGCATCAGGTAGTTGAAGAAGTGCCGATTCCTTCTCCGGTTTTAGAGCCGATTTTGGAGTCAGCGGAAATAGCAAAGGATGCTAAAGTTTTGCTACCGCCCGTTTCGCGATAGGGGCAGTAAGCTGTCGTGGATCTAGATTGTCTATGGTATTAGAGGGGAAGAGGGGGAGAGGGGGAGAAGGGGAGACGGGGAGAGGATTTGACAATTTTTGATATGGGATTGAAATATACAATTTCAATGCACAACATATACCAGATCGATCGCGACAAGCAGATTAGAGCGATCGTCCTTACTCTGCCTCCCCAATTAACGTGAACGCTGCCCAATTTCGCGGCTGGGGATGAGTTTTCATCGTGGTTAACATTGCCTGCCGAAGTGCCTGTGCTTTGTCGGGATTATTTTGCAAATTTTGATAAAATGCCTGCATCAATTCGGATGTCGGCGCATCGGGAACCGCCCATAAAGAAACAATCACACTCGGCACTCCTGCCGAAATCAAAGCGCGCGACAAACCAATCACCCCATCCCCGGTAATTCGGCCTTCTCCAGTGTTGCAAGCACTCAAAACGACTAAATTTGCTTGCAGTTTCATATCGAAAATCTCTTCTGCGGTCAATAAGCCGTCATCGCTACCAGAAGGAGCCAGGGCGATCGCACTTCCCAATCCGCGCACATCATCCAGCAATCCATGCGTTGCTAAGTGAATAATCGATGCTTTGGGCATTTTTTGGACGATCGCAGCTTTTGTACCTTGTGCGCCTGTGATGGCTTGAGTGTTGAGCAGAGGGGCGATCGCTCTAGCTTCAGCTTCGGCTCCAGGTAGAGGAGACAATTGCTGTTTGGGCTCTCCCAGAGAGAGAGACACGCTTGGCATGGTGGGATTGCCCAATACTAGAGCCCTGCTGCTGTTGACTGGCTTCTGTGCTAACTTCTGTCGTTGTTGTCGAGTCAAATCCAATACTTGAATCGAGGGGGCGGTAAGAATCGTGTGTTTTTCGATTAAGTAAGTGCCGCCAGAGTCTTGCAGGGCCCCAAAGGGTACCTGGAAAAGCGATCGTTGAGGAATGAAAATGACGTGGGCATTAGGGTCTTTGGGTAGGAGGCTGGCAATGGGATCGATCAGCAGTTGATGCAGTGTCGGTAAGTCTGGTTGGGGTTGGGTGGAGCCAAGACTGCTGCGACTGCGGACGGCGAGGAATTCTTGATTGCCCGCGATTAAGCTGTCTAGAGAGGCGTTGTGTTTCTGCCAGAGAGGTTTGAGGTCAACCTGCCGGAAGGTAATTTCGCCCGTAGGTTGAATCACCCAAATGTAGAGCGCGGATTCTCGCCATACTTGTTTGCCCTGAATCTGAAACTCGTCGTAGACGATCGAATACTGGACCAAAGTGGCATTCTGTGCTTTGGCGATTTGGCGGATTTGCTCGCCGTTGGGAGCAGAGGCGATGACCGGATTGGCATCACCAGTTGATAAGCGCTCTGTCAGGAGATCGACAAAGGCACGAGCACGTCCCCGTTCGGCAATTTCTAAAGCGGCGATCGGGTTATTCTGAGCCACTCGAACTTGTTGTAGAAGGCTATAAGTTATAGCTTGTCCTTCAAAGATGGAGACTTTATTCGCGTCGTTGGAGCCGAGCATTTGCCGCCTCGATTCCAAAACTTGAATCCCATTGACGAGCATTTTTTCGGCTTCTGTAAGCTTGCCAGCTCTCAAGAACGCCACTCCGAGGTTGTTGAGTGCTATACCCTCCGCCCGGCGGTCTTTAATTTCGCGGGCGATGGCTAACTGTTGCTGTGAATACTCAATGGCTTTGGCATAGTTTTCCAGATAGAGGTAAGCGATTCCCAAATTGCCCAGTGACGCAGCCTCCGCTGAGCGGTCTTTAATTTCGCGGGCGATAGCTAACCACTGCTGTGAATACTCAATGGTTTTGGCCGAGTTTCCCAGAGCGATGTAAGCAACTCCCAAATTACCCAGTGCCATACCCTCACTTTGGCGGTCTTTAATTTCACGGGCAATCGCTAAACTTTGCTGTGCATACTCAATGGCTTTGGCCGAGTCGCCCAGATCGAGGTAAGTGAATCCCAAATTGCCCAGTGCCCTACCTTCTCCTTGGCGGTCTTTAATTTCGCGGGCGATAGCTAAATATTTCAGTGAATACTCGATGGCTTTGGCATAGTTGCCCAGAAAGCGGTAAGCCAGTCCCAAATTGTCTAGTGCTATACCCTCCCCCTCGCGGTCTTGAATGGAGCGGGCGATGGCTAAGTGTTGCTGTGAATAATCAATGGCTTTGGTATAGTTGCCCAGAAAGCGGTAAGCCTCTCCCAAACTGCCTAGTGTTAAACCCTCCAACTTACGGTCTTTAATTGCGCGGACGATAGCTAACTGTTGCTGTATATATTCAATGGCTTTGATATGGTCGCCCAGATAAAGGTAAGCGACTCCCAAATAGTTTAGTGCCAGACTCTCCTGCTGGCGATCCTTAATTTCACGGGCGATAGCTAAATGTTGCTGCGAATACTCAATGGCTTTGGCATAATTTCCCAGAGATCTGTAAGCGAGTCCCAAATTGTTTAGTGCCAGACTCTCCTGCTGGCTGTCCTTAATTTCACGGGCAATAGCTAAATGTTGCTGTGAATACTCAATGGCTTTGGCATAATTTCCCAGAGATCTGTAAGCGGCTCCCAAATTGCCCAGTGCCACCTTTTCACTGTGGCGGTCTTTAATTTCGCGGGCGATGGCTAAACTCTGCTGTGTATATTCAATGGCTTTGGTATGGTCGCCCAGCTTGAGGTAAGCGGTTCCCAAATTAGCCAGTGCTGCACCCTCACTTTGACGGTCTTTAATTTCGCGGGCGATGGCTAACTGTTGCTGTGCATATTCAATGCCTTTGGCATAATTGCCCAGAGAAAGGTAAGCGATTCCCAAATTCCCCAGTGCCGTACCTTCCACTTTGCGGTCTTTAATTTCGCGGGCGATCGCTAACTGTTGCTGTGTATATTCAATGGCTTTGGCCGAGTTGCCCAGAGAAAGGTAAGCACGTCCCAAATTGCCCAGTGCCCAACCTTCTGTTTTGCGATCTTTAATTTCGCGGGCGATCGCTAAAGTCTGCTGTGAATATTCAATGGTTTTGCCATAGTTGCCCAGAGAGTAGTAAGCACGTCCCAAATCGGCCAGTACCCAACCTTCTGTTTGGCGGTCTTTAGTTTCGCGGGCGATGGCTAAATGTTGCTGTGCATATTCAATGGCTTTGGCATAATTGCCCAGAGAGCGGTAAGCCATTCCCAGATTGCCCAGTATCCAACCCTCTCCTTGGCGGTTTTTGAGGGCGCGATAAATTGGCAGTGCCTGTTGCCAGAAATTCAGTGCTGCTTGGAATTGCCCAGTCTGATATTGTTGGGTGCCCTGCTGCAAGAGCCGATCGGCCTCTGCTTCACGAGCATCGGTAGTTTGGGCGATCGCTGGGAAGAAAGAGTCAGGAGTAGTTAATAGGGACATAGTGGCAACCAGGAATAGGGAAATGGAAGCTAGGAAAACATGAGTGAGCCTAGAGTGGGTTGATTTGAGTCGCTTAAATGGGGAGTACAGCATAGGATTCTAGAGTTGAAATTTATAGAATTAGCCCGATCGCTCTTTCTGCCGTCGTGCGATCGCCTCAATCTGCCACAGGCGATCGACCTTCATAGAAGCTTACTCTGTCTCCCCAATCTCGCCGCAGGGATGGGGACTCTAATCTGAATTAGACGACAATTTTAGCGATCGCCCGATCGGTTTGAATCAAACCATTACCCACTGGCATAGTCAAGTCCAAAATCAAAACCTGGGGTGTTTAGATCGTCCATATCCAGAGCCGTCTGCTCTAATGCTCGATTAATGTCCGCAGGACTTAAGTCGGGATTTGCAATGCTATCCTGTCAACCCATTTCGATTAGCTGTTGTCGTCAAAATGGACTCAACTTGAGCCGGAGTTAAAGTCGGATTGGCATTCAAAACTAAAGCCGCTACACCCGCTACGTGTGGCGCTGCCATAGACGTGCCACTTTCAACTTTATAATCGTCATCAGGAATGGTAGAAGAGATATCTACTCCCGGAGCAACTAAGTAATCTAAAGGTGTAAAACCCGAACGATTCGAGGTGTCAGCCATTCTGCCCCTTACATCAATACTGCCCACGGCAATTCCCCAGCGATCGGCATTACGAGCTGGATAATTTGGTTGGCTAAAGCCCAAATTTCCGGCTGACATAACCACAACAGAGCCTTTGTTATTTGCATACTCAATTGCGTCATTCACCTGATTGGAAGGGTAAGAACCACTGAGGTTAATTACATTTGCTTCATTATCAGCAGCATAGCGGATTCCAGCAGCAACATTATTCGGCGAGCCGGGACTAGAGGCGGGCCATACTCTCACAGGCATAATCTTTGCATTGTACGCAACTCCTGTGATGCCAAAATCATTTCGCTCTGCCGCGATCGAACCTGCTATGTGAGTGCCGTGACCATAGAAACCCTTACCTATGGGGTTATTATCGATCTGATCTCTTGGGTCGTTGTCGCTAGACACAAAATCCCAACCCCGAATATCATCAATAAATCCGTTCCGATCGTCATCGATACCATTTCCCGCAATTTCATCAGTATTCTGCCAAATATTGCCATCCAAATCGGGATGGGTGTAGTCAACACCAGTATCCACGACAGCTACAACAATGCCATTTCCTGTAATGTTTTGATTCCAAACTTCCGGCGCATTTATCACATCTAACGTCCAGTTCTTCCCACCCAAATCTGGAAGAGCGGGGAAAAGAGTTGAACGATTTAGGGTGTGGGAAACTGCGGCATTTGCATTCACTAAACCGTAGCCGTAGTTAATATTATAAACACCCTTACCTGTAGTAATATCGGGCACTACAGGAACAGATGTTGCAGACAAATTCAGGTTGTAATTAGTAGAGTTGTTGTTGAAGAAGCTAGAGACTTGAACATAGTATGTTCCTGGAACCAGATTGGGTACATTAATCGCGTCCGGGATGGTGCCAATCTCAATAGAGCTGGCAATAGTTTCACCGCTATCGACACCACCGTTGCGGTTTCTATCGTGAATTAACCTGACATTGGCATCCCTGGTCAAACCATCCAGACGCAGGTTAAAATTGCTCTTAGTGTTGATATCGAAGCGGTAGAAATCGTCGCGATCGCCTGTGCCGACAACATCAGTTAAGTTGATGCTACCATTTTCAACACCAACAATATTACGAGCTGTCGAAATAGAGTTACCTGGATCGGCTAAATTCAACTGGGAAGCAGATATCGTTCCTGTTAGCGGATCTGTGTTTACATTCGCCGATTGCGACTGCGGTTTGAGTTGAGAATCGGCGACATCGCCAGTAACTCGATCGCTCGCAGGGAAACTGAGGCCCTCGCCTGCATTACCTACAATAAAATCTGCTATCTGTGTCTGTCGATCGAAGCTGGATGCTGTGGGATTAGTCAAGCTAGATTCAGGACTGTAACCAGAAGCATTCAGTGGAGCGATCGCTCCGCTGAGCAAGTCGCTGTTAACCGCAAATGTTGATTGGGCGAGATCGTTTGGCTGTTGACTTAAATAAAGGCGCTCGTTAGAATTGTTTGTGATGTCTAACATAATTTAAAACCCCCAGAAATTTCGATTCATTATTTACTTAAATCTTAAGCAGCTCAGATGGAAAAAGCATTCGTTCTACCCACAGAGTTGATGAGGTATGCGGTGCAAGATAGATTGCGGGAAAGTGCAAAGTATGTGAATAGGTAGATAGATGGTTCGCTCAAATACAGCAGATTCCACGTTTATGAAGGACACCCGCCTATCGATCTATCCCGCCGTAGGGACACGGCACTGCCGTGTCCCTACTTCATAAACCTGGAATACGCTGTAAGTTTTGAGATTAAGACGCGATCGCGAACAAAGATTCATTCCACAGTCAGCCAGAGAATTAATTCCCTGTCTCATAGCACAAGTCCTCTTTTAGAGGACTGAATAATATAACTCCTTAGTCCTCTTTCAGATATAAATCAATTAAACTATCAAATAAAAATCTCGCTCTTCCTGAAAGCGAGCTAGCAGTTCCGGTATGCGATCGGGCATATCTTCATCTTCCGCAAGATAAGTATCGCTAAACTCGGTACTTACCAAATGTTCGGTAATTCGGTAACGCATTGGCAGTTTTCTGTCCAGCATCGGATCTGGCGGTACGGGGGGTTGACTTTTTTGTACAGATTCCGACTGCACGCTTTGCTGTGCCACTCTCATCGCGGACTCCCACAAATTTTTGTTGCGGACTCTTTCGTCCGGGTCGATAATACCTGCATCTTTCAATACCTCTGTCAGCAATTTCCACAAATGATAAGCAACGTATCGCGCTAAGTAGCATATTTGATAGTTCCGCGCGATCGCATAATTATTCTTGATTTCTTGGTATGTCAAACCATCTAACACTCCTTGAATAATTGCTCGCTGTAAGCCGTTCAATGGTTCGCCTCTCTTTTCCTGTACCAGGTTATCTAGAATGTTTGTAGCTGATTCTGCATTCATAAAGTTAGGCAGTAAGTTGACAGTTGACAGTTGACCTGTGGTAGGGGCGGTGCCAAGAGAGCCGGCCCTCTTAGTTGATAGTTGACAGTTGATATAGCAATCCTAAATGAGTCGTAAATTTTTTACCCCGATCGACAAAGTAACAAATTCGGATGTATTGTCGCCAATTAATCGTCGAAATTCTGACGGATAGAGTTGTAAAGCCATAAAAAAATCCTCTTAACACTTGACTTAAATCTTAAGCAACCCAGATGAGAAAATCATTCGTTATACCCACAGACTTGATGAAGTACGGGGTGCAAAATAGATTGCGGGAAAGTGCAAAGTATGTGAATATGTAGAGTAGATGGTTCACTTCCATCAGTTTTGAGATTGAGAAGATAACTCGGCGGTTGAAACCGCGTCTACACAAACAAAGTCGGCCTGCGCCGACTAAAGAATAAAGATCGTTTCCGATTGCATCGGAATTATTAGTATCCGAAAAGGAGACGGCAGAGCCGTCTCCCTACAATGTTATTTTGGGTAGGGAAACGGCTCTGCCGTCTCCTCTATCATTCCGGTACAACCGGAATTGATATAATTTAGGAGAAAATTTAGGTGAAAAACATTGAGCCAATTCGCTATTAATAAAAACTTACTCTGCCTCCCCAATTAGAGTAAATGCCGCCCAATTTCGCGGCCCAGGATGAGTTTTCATCGTGGTTAACATTGCCTGCCGCAATGCCTGTGCTTTGTCGGGATTATTTTGCAAGTTTTGGTAAAACAACTGCATCAATTCGGATGTCGGCGCATCGGGAACCGCCCATAAAGAAACAATTACACTCGGCACTCCTGCCGAAATCAAAGCGCGCGACAAACCAATCACTCCATCCCCGGTAATCCTGCCTTCTCCAGTGTTGCAAGCACTCAAAACGACTAAGCTTGCTTGCAGTTTCATGTCAAAAATCTCTTCTGCGGTCAATAAGCCGTCATCGCTACCAGAAGGAGCCATAGCGATCGCACTTGCCAATCCGCGCACATTATCCAGCAATCCATGCGTTGCGAGGTGAATAATCGATGCTTGGGGCATTTTTTGGACGATCTGGGCTTTTGTCCCTTGAGCGCCTGTGATGGCTTGGGTTTTGAGCAGAGGGGCGATCGCTCTAGCTTCAGCTTCGGCTCCAGGTAGAGGAGACAATTGCTGTTTGCGCTCTCCCAGAGAGAGAGACACACTCGGCATGGTGGGATTACCCAATACTAGAGCCCTGCCGCTGTTAGCTGGCTTCTGTGCGAGCTTCTGTCGTTGTTGTCGAGTCAAATCCAATACTTGAATCGAGGGTGCGGTGAGAATCGTGTGTTTTTCGATTAAGTAAGTGCCGTTGGCATCTTGCAGGGCGGGAAAGGGCACCTGGAACAGGGAACCTTGGGGAATGAAAATGACATGGGCATTGGGGTCTTTGGGTAGGAGGCTGGCAATGGGATCGATCAGCAGTTGATGCAGCGTCGGTAAGTTGGGTTGGGGCTGGGTGGAGCCAAAACTGCTGCGACTGCGGACGGCGAGGAATTCTTGATTGCCAATGATTAAGCTGGCTAGAGAGGCGTTGTGTTTCTGCCAGAGGGGTTTGAGATCGACTTGACGGAAGGTAATTTCGCCCGTAGGTTGAATCACCCAGATGTAGAGTGCGGATTCACGTCCTACTTGCTTGCCCTGAATCTGAAAGTTGTCGGAGATGATGGAATACTGTACCAAAGTGGCATTCTGTGCTTTGGCGATTTGGCGGATTTGCTCGCCGTTGGGAGCAGCGGTAATCACCGGATTGGTAGAACCTGACGATAAGCGCTCTGTCAGGAGATCGACAAAGGCACGGGCACGTCCCCGCTCGGCAATTTCTAAAGCGGCGATCGGGTTATTCTGAGCCACTCGGACTTCTTGTAAAGTCCGATAGGTGCGAGCTTGTTCTTCAAAGATGGAGACTTTATTCGCGTCGTTGGAGCCGAGCATTTGACGCATGGATTCCCAAACTTGAATGCCATTGACGAGCATTTTTTCAGCTTCTGTTAGGTTCCCAGCTTTCAAGAACCCCACTCCGAGGTTGTTGAGCGCCATACCTTCCCCGTCGCGGTTTTTAATTTCGCGGGCGATGACTAAACTCTGCTTTATATACTCGATCGCTTGGGCATAGTTGCCCAGAAAGAGGTAAGCAGCTCCCAAATTGCCCAATGCCATACCCTCCCCCTGGCGGTCTTTAATGGAGCGGGCGATGGCTAAATATTGCTGTGTATACTCAATGGCTTTGACAGAGTTGCCCAGAGAGTGGTAAAAGACTCCCAAATTTCCCAGTGCTCCAGCCTCCCCCTGGCGGTCTTTAATGGAGCGGGCGATGGCTAAACCCTGCTGTAAATACTCAATGGCTTTGGCCGAGTTGCCCAGAGAGTGGTAAGTGCCTCCCAAATTTCCCAGTGCTCGAGCCTCCCCGTGGCGGTCTTTAATGGAGCGGGCGATGGCTAACCACTGCTGTGTATACTCCATGGCTTTGGCCGAGTTGCCCAGATAGGAGTAAGCGTTCCCCAAATTTCCCAGTGCTTCACCCTCCCCCTGGCGGTCTTTAATGGAGCGGGCGATAGCTAAACTCTGCTGTGCATACTCAATGGCTTTGGCATAGTTGCCCAGAGAGCTGTAAGCGTTTCCCAAATTGCCCAGTGCATTACCCTCCCCCTTGCGGTCTTTAATGGAGCGGGCGATAGCTAAACTCTGCTGTGAATACTCAATGGCTTTGACATAGTTGCCCAGAGAGCGGTAAGCACGTACCAAATTGCTCAGTGTGGAACCTTCCCCGTAGCGGTCTTTAATGGAGCGGGCGATGGCTAAACCCTGCTGTAAATACTCAATGGCTTTGGCATAGTTGCTCAAAGCGCCGTAAGCAGCTCCCAAAAAGCCCAGTGCCCTACCTTCATTTTGGCGATCTTTAATTTCGCGGACGATGGCTAAACTCTGCTGTGTATACTCAATGCCTTTGGCATAGTCGCCCAGATTGATGTAAACGGCTCCCAAATTGCCCAGTGCTACACCCTCCCCTTGGCGGTTTTTGATGGCGCGATAAATTTGGAGTGCCTGTTGCCAGGAATTCAGCACTGCTGGGAATTGACCAGTCTGATACTGTTGAAGCCCGTGCTGTATTAGTAGATCGGCCTCGATTTTACGAGCATCGAACGCCTGAGCATTAGCCGGAAGTAAGGAGTGTGGAGGAATGTAAAAAGCAACAGACAAAAGGCAAAAGGCGAGGGGAAACAGGAAGCCCGATCGCACTTTTTGATCGCTTGATTTAAGTAGTTTTAACGATAAAGATTTCATAGAATTTTAGGGTTTTGGTTGAGGAAGTTGGCGTTGTTGTTCGATCGCTCTAATTTGCTTCAATCGATCGCTCCAATCTTTCAAAGGTTGGGCTTCCGAACTAGCAAGAGCATCTAGCAATTCCAGCACAGCCGCTTGGCTTTGAGAAGTCTCAGAGGCTTTGCGCGCTTCGGCGATCGCGTCATACCACAGCCCAGACTCCGCATACAGGTCGATCCGTTGTTGGGGAGTTTGCGCCGCTGCAAGTTGACTCTGCAACGACGCCGCAGGCCCAACGACTTGGATTTCTGCCGCCGCCACCACATTCCTCGAAGGAACATTCGGATCGCACACCAACACCACTTGCCACTGATAGGATTGCCCGATCGACAGTTGGGGCAGATTTGAGGGCAAAGCAACCGACATGATTCCTGGCTGACTCTGCATCTGGGTTCTGTAGAGCAGTTGTCCCGTGCGAGTAAACAGCCGGAATTGCAGCGGACGAGGAGTGCGATCGGGTACAAACCAGGTAAAGGTCGGATGCCCAGAAATCGTCTCTCCCACATGGCTAAACGGCACCAAGACAGTCAATCTCGCCGATGAATTAGCTTCGCAACTGCCGCCGCGAGTGGTATTCGTCCCCGTGTCTTTCGGTTTAGAAGGGTTTTGAGGAGGAGTGTATTTTGCCAGCGCTAGAGGAGCGATCCAGAACGAAACACTCAGCATTAAACTCGTAATGCCCGCAGAGTAAGCGGTTCGACGCTTCAACTCGTGAGTCATCATCGCAATCCCCTCTGTAACTATTTCTACAGTAATCAACAATACACAAATACAATAGAGGACTGCCCGCAAGCGTCGTTTGCGGGAAGGTGCAAAGATATTGGGAATCGGGCATTGGGCATTGGGCATCGGGCATCGGGCATTGGGAATAGTCCTGGACTATTGGTGAGAACTTAAGCCTGAAACCCTATGTATCTCTCCCTGGTAGCCGAGTCTCGATCGCCCTAAATCCCCCTTAATAAGGGGGACTTTGACCAAGTTCTTGTCCCCCCCTTATTAAGGGGGGGCTAGGGGCGATCGAACCCTAACCGTCAAGACGGTTGATATAACAAGCGTGAGCCACACCGATCACCAGAACCACCGCCGTTTTGCTGGCCAGGTTAACTCGCACACTGTCCCCTTCGGTTGATTCGGGTAGCGCCGAAATGCTCCGCCTAACTGTTTGGCTAAGTTCTTTGCAAGCTGGGTTCCTAATCCTGAAGGTTGAAGTTTAGGGTTTGGATCTTCGGTTATTTCCCTCTCTCGATCCATTGCAGCCAAGCTAAGCGTTTCTGACTGAGACTGTTTCCCCCTACCATTATCCGCCACCCGAATCACCTGCAGATCGCCTTCTTGAGTGCAAATTACAGTCAAGCGAGTGGCTTCGATCGCGTGTTTCCCCACATTGCAGAGTGCTTCTTCCAGAAAGCGGCAGAGTGCTCGCTTGTGTTCCAACCGCAGATGCGAGGTGTTCAAAGGATCGAACTGGACAATTTTGAATTTGAGCGTTTTGAGGTAAGGCAGTTCTTGTTCTAACGTGTTGCAATAGACCTTGTAGAGCAATTCATGCAATGGAGCCTGCAGGGCCAATTCGATCGCACTTCCCATGCGGAGATGCGGTTCATCTGCGATCGCTTCTCGTTGTACCGAGCCGTAAACTGCCCGTAATTCTTGATTCAGGCGTTGCAACTCCGGTAGAAATGGCGGCGGTGTTGCTTGTTCCTGAGCGCTTCTCAAAATCCCCACCAATGTTTGTAAGGGCCCACTATGAATTGCATTAAAGGTCTGCTCGATCGCAAACTGACGTTCCTCCAACCGCAGTCGGAGTTCCTGTTCGTGGCGATAAAATAACGCTGCCATCAAGCCAGCCCCATTCAACACCAACACCAATAACACAGGTACGATCGGCACCCACCACCCCATAAGAATTAGCCCGTAACATATCCCGATCGAGCTGACACTGGCGACTAAAAGCCCGAACAAAATTTTCCAGGGCGATCGCAAAAACCGTCCCAGACTTATCCCCAAAAGTCCCCATGCCACAATCCAGAGATATTCCCATGCGTCTGCCCAAACCCGAAGCAACGATCGCCCATCGAACACCGCACTAACGATCTGGCTAGTGGCGTGTGCCTGCATTTCCACTCCGTAAATTCGTCCGGGATTGATGCCTGCGATCGCACCTGAACTTACCAAATCCTTCGCGCTAAAAGACATCATCCCAATCAGCACAATTTTGCCTCGAATCCAATCCGGGTTGACCTGTCCCGATTTGATTTGCGAGAGAGAAAGCACGCGAAACGGCATTGTCCCGCTGCGAACATTCAGCAAAATTTGGTAGCCGCCAGCATCCGCCCCGACATATCCGCCAGAGTTTGACTGCACTCTGGTCAATTCAATGCTGCCAAAGCGCTTCGCGTCTGGGTCGCGTATTCCATTACCCAACTCAATTCCTCGGGCTGCTAAATAGCGTTCTGCCAGCCGGATCGCCAACGAAAAACGGTATTCCTGCTGGGGGTTGTGAGCGCCCAATAAACTGCGGCGCTGGTAGCCATCCGCATCGAGAACGGCATCTGCAAAGCCAATTTGTTCCGATGGCAGCGCGGGCGGAGGTGCGACGGTAAAACCACTGCGATCGGGCAGGGCAATCTCCACTCCGATCGTATTCTTGCTGCTGCGAAACACCGATGTTAGTTCAGCATTACCCGGCTCAACCGGAATATCGCGTACAATATCCAGCCCGATCGCAGTCGGTTGATAGGCCTGCAACCGTTTAAGCAAATCGGCAATTTCGCGATCGGGAATCGGATAAGTTCTGGCGCGTTGAATATCTCCCTCAGTGATACTTACGATTACAATCCTTTCATCCATTGGCTCAGCGGGACGCAGGCGCAGAAATCGATCGAACGTCACCAACTCCAAAAACTGAAGCGCACCGGTCAATCGAGCCATCGTCACAGCGACAATCACCATCACCCCTGGAAGCGCTCCTCGTCCCCAAGTCGTGACGCCCGCTTTCACTGCTTGCCATCGATCGCGCTTCACTAATCAATCAATCCTTGTTCCCTAGCTCGCACTTCCGTTTGAATCCGCAGATTCTTATCATCATCAGGATACACCTCTAGCACATCTCGAATCTTAGTCCAGTAATACTGCACAGTGCGTTCAGAAACATTCATCCGTTTGGCGATCGCAGTATCCTGTAAGCTCTCTTGAAAAGCAAATTGCAACACCTGCATCCAGGCGGGTTTGAGTTGCAGCCCATTGCGGATCTCTCTGGGTGTATAAATCCGCTCGTGCAGCGCCCAATCAACCATTGCTAGCAAGTCTTTCATGGGCTGGCTCTTATCGACAACTGTGAAGCCGCCCATGTGATTGTCGATCGACGGTTTCAGCCAAACTAAAGTCCGAACATGGGCACTCTGCACCACAATATTCAGACTCGGATACTGCTCCATCAAGGTTTTGAGGAGTTGAAGCCCTGAATTCGCTTGAGCTGTTTCGCCGCTCGTCTCTGGCATCACCAGATCCACAATCACCAAATCCGGGGTCGTCTGCGCTATTTGCTCAAGGGCTGCCTGAGCAGTCGGAGCCGTCAGAATGTCTGCCTCTGGATATTCTTGCTTCAGAATGTTAAGCGTGCCACCTAACACCATCGCATGGTCATCCACAACTAAAAATGTTCGTTTCTCCGGTTGAGGTAAAGTCTGGGGCATAATTGATTCGTTGCCACACAACATCGTCAGTTTAGGTAATCCGTCAACCCACTTTAGATTTGGGATTTACGATTTTCGATTTGTGACCTAGTTGAAACTAGGGGCTTTAAACCGCTGAAATTCTCATTCAAAATCCCAAATCCCCAATCTAAAATCGTCTCGGTCATCTTCTTACAATAGAGGAATTACCTGGCTCCCGTCCTGCATCTGTCCGCCAACTGGGGTTGAGGATATCCGCAACGAGAGTTGCGCTAAAGCGCAGTTTTATTATAATCTAGGTGTCGAAGTAGGAAAAAGGATGATTTTATGGCAGCCGAAGGTTCGTATCAAGCCAGTACGTACAATCTGGAACTTGACGCAGAAATTCAGCGGTTAAAAGCTCAAGTTCTCCTCAGTTGGGAAAAGGAAGCGCGCACTTTAAAGTGGTTCGGTTTAGCCGACTGGATGAATGTTTTGGAAGCGGGTAGCGGGCCGGGATTTTTTACCGAAAAACTGTTAGAATTGCTGCCAAACAGTTCGGTAACAGCGGTAGAAGTTGACCCGGTACTGCACGAAAAAGCAGTAGGATATTTGCAGGACAAAGGGGGCGATCGAGTAAATCGCATTCAAGCCTCGGTGGCGGATACTGGTTTGGATGATAACACGTTTGACTTTGCGATCGCCCGTTTGCTGTTCGTTCACCTTCCCGAGCCCGTCGCAGCAGCTAGAGAAATATTCCGCATCTTGAAACCGGGCGGCAAACTGGTGATTATTGATAGCGACGCGGATCTGTTTTGGCTGACAAATCCACCTTGGTCAGTCGAGATTGTCAGGGAGAAATTCAAGCAGGTAATGGCATCGCGGGGCGGCAATTTATGCGTCGGGCGAAATCTGTGCCGCATTCTCAAAGAAGCTGGGTTTGTTAGCGTTGATTTAGAAGCCGTTGTCAGCCACAGCGATATCATCGGAATTGAGGCGTTTCAACCTTTGCTTGACTCCGGGCCCATTTTGCAAATGGTCAAACAGGGGTTGATTTCAGAGTCGGAAATAGAAAGCTATCTGGTTTCGCGGGATGAGTTTGTAGCGGCAGGCGATCGATCGATGATGAGTTTTTGGTTGATGGCTTGCGGGGAAAAAAGCAATAAAATTAAGACACATATTTCACACAATATTGATGTCCCGTCGCAGCACAACCTCTAGCACTCTTACTACATTCCCAGCTAAAAAAGCAAACTTACTTAACAACAAATCAGGAAAAAATTCAGAATAAATTATCCCCTCAGCATTAGGTTAAAGCTGCACGTATAGCTCTAGAATCCTATCATAGCAAATCCGGTAGCATCGTCGGGCGTCAAATCTAGTCAACAGTCAAAAATCACGAATCCTGCCACCGGATTTGATCTAATTCATCTGCGTTAATCTGTGTTTATCTGCCCTCATCTGCGGTTAAAAGAAGAGAAATTTTTAACCGCAGATGACAATGGATTGACGCAGATTCACGCAGATTAAGGAAGAGAGAGAGGAATAATTTAGTAACTTTACACCTACAAGTCTAACCAATCGTTGGAGCCGATCGCCCAAAGGTTGTTTGTGAGAGCCAATGGTTATCTGTAACATTTTAGCTTAAGCAATCAAGTCCTTAGCGAAGCCCTCGTAGACGATCGCACTTTTTACCAACTCCTCCGCATTCAACCCACTTGCCGAACCCCATTAAGAAACTCCGTCCTTGCCTCAATCCTTGAAGGCATTAAAACGCAACGCACCAGCAATTCTAAATCCAATTCCGGCAGCAACTCACTTCTTGAAACTTGCTCATAATTATCCTCCCGCAACCCATACACAGCCAACTGATTATTTTCCCAAAACCAGACTTCAGGAATGCGAAGTCGCAGATATTTAGCTAGTTTATTTGTGCTACCGCTAGTCATCGTTACTTCCACGGCTAAATCGGGATGCTCTTTTCTTGAACCTATATAATAAGACTCGTCTGGTTCAAATGATACATCTCTTGCCCGGTCTCTGCGAGTTGCACTCCCTACAGGAATATATTCAATTCCCATTTCACAAAAGTAGAGTTGTAGCAAAAAATTAAGAATACAACTGATTGTCTCATGTGCTTCACCCAGTGTCATAAACTCGATCCACCCATCAAGATAAGTTATCCGCAAACCCAGAGAGTCGGCCATCAAAGATTCCATCGCCTCAAACTGCTCCCAACTATAATAACCGGGGAGAATCAATCGCTGTTCTGCAAGCGTACCTCTTTCCTCTAAAAGTTGTGCAGTCACAGGTATCACCATCCTATTTTAAATATTACTAGCCCCTACCCAGCCAAAACCAGGCAGGGGCATTCACTCACATTCTAACTTAATGAACTAGCTCGATCGCCCTTTTAGTCAACGCCTCAGCAGTCAACCCATTAAACGCCATCAACTGACCAGCACTAGCAGTAGTTTCCCCCCGCTTCCAAGCGAAAGTATCCCGCTTGCAATTGCTGCGGAGCATCACTGGTTCCAACATCCCAGAAGCACCGCCTGTCACGCCAATCAAGGCATCTCCGCCAAACAATTCAGCAAATTTCTCATCGCTTAAAAAGCCGCCGTCAGCTTCCGAACAAGTATCCCAAGCAACATCGCTAGCACGATACAAACGCCGAGGATTCACAACAGAAACAATCCGCACTCCAATCCCTTCTGTTTCCAAAAATGCCGCCGCTTCAAACACTGGCATTAACGTCATGTCGCCGACAACTGCAAACACAACTTTCTTGCTCCCCCCTTGATTCTGGGTAGCTTGCGGGGAATCGATTTCGTGCAGCACTATTGCACCGTCTTGCAAAGCTTGGCGAGTCTGTTCAAAAGTAGTGCGAATTGGCAGCGGCGACTTGCTCGCAGTAATCACAACTCCCTTATTTTTAGCAGTCAAAGCCCAATCGTAACAAGCTTGAATGCTGTTAGCATCCGGTGGAAACAAAGGAAACACATTTCCGTTCCGCATCATCGCCGCAAAATAAGCCTCAATTTCCGGCCGCTGGTGCGTCCAACCGTTGCGGCCTTGTTCCAATGCGCCCGCTGTAAATAAGGTGACAGTTGCCGGAGTTGGACGGCGCAATTCTGCCATTGCTTGGGTTACAGTTTGCCAAATTGGTAAACCGTTGATGGCAAAAGATTCGTAGGAACACCACAAACTCCGCGCTCCGAATAGGGATAAACCTACGGCTAAACCAGCGCAAGCATCTTCGCTCAAAGGTTCGTAAACTTGGCCGTTTGGCGATTGATTGTACAGGTCATCTGTCGTCGGGTGAATAATCTTGAGAGCTTGGTTGATATTGGCAATTGCCGATGCTTCATTGCCGTCAGCATTAGTGACAATAAAAGTACGATCGCGCTCGCCAACTTTCCCTACCAAAACCCCCATTGCTGTTGTCGAAATCTTCGGTTCTCCCCCAACGGCAAATTCTTCTAAAGGCAATTCGCCTAAATCTGGCAGCGGCAATGTAAACTCAGTAACAACTGTTTTCGCCGCCGGCCCGCCGCCCGCACGCTCGCAATTTGTCCGCACCAACTCCCAAGCAGCAGCAGTCAAAGCGCGATCTTTTAAAGCACTGATAATGTGCGGAGCATCCAGCGTATCTTTCGGATAAAGGTTGTGAGATTTTGCTCCGCGCGCGTGGACGCCGGCACCTTTCAACTGTTTGATAATAAACGCAGTTAATTTGCCGCCTAGAGCAGATTTTGCCGCTTTGTCAATTCCTTGTAAAACAGCTTTGGTAAATGCCATGCGCTGTTGGAGCGAAAAAGCAGTGCTGTCAACATAATCTTCCGGTTGATTTTTATCGTCAAATTCCTTAGCATCAACTAAGATAACTTCTTCAAAACCGTTACCTTGCCAATAAGCAATCATTTCAGCATTAGTTTTAGTCGAAACCATGCTGTGATGTTCCTGAGAATATCCGTTCCACACCAACACAGGCAAAAAGTTAGTAACGCTGGGATAAGCAGTGTGGAAATGCGCCATGCTGCTCATCGGATAGGGTTCGCCCATGCCGCCGTCGCCCATTGTGAAAGCAAACAGTTTTTCGCGGTGCAAAAGCGCTCCAGCCATTGCGAAATGCTGCCCTTGTCCGAGGGGGCCCGCCGGTGCTAAAAGGCCGGGAATGAAACCGGAAAGATGTCCTAACAAACCGTCTTTTTCTCGGAATTTATCGCGCACTTGCTGCACGTTAACAATTCCCATATCCTCCAAAGATCGATCGAGAAACATGGCACTGTAAAAGCCGGGGGCGTGATGGCCGACTTCGGTGACAATGTTCTTGTGTCCGAGCATCACCAAAGCGGCATAAGCCTCAGCTTGGCTAGCAAAACCCCCCGGATGTCCCGATGCCTTGCTCGCGGTAACTTGTAGTGTCAGGTAGCGCAGGGCGTCTGCTCCCAGCATCGTTTGAAAGACGGCGACGGGATCGGCAGGATCGGCGATCGACTTGCTCCCCTCGGCGATCGCAGGTGCTTTCCCATAAGTCTCAAAACCAGGGACTGTTTCAGAAAAATATTGAATTCCTTCGCAAAAAGCGGGCGTTGTTGACGTTGCCTGCGGGGTAGTTGCTGTCATGCTTGATACCTAAAAAATTTGAATTCGATTAATGTAAGAGTAATTTTATAGCTTCCGTGTTCCAAAAAATCATGAGTTCTATTATGTCAATGATAAATAAGTAAAATATCTCAATTTTTAAGCTCATAAGTAGTTGTTTGAGAACCCCGACTTTTTGCATAAGTCGGGGTTCTGTGTTTACCCATTACTAATCCATCTCAAATCCCAAATCTAAAATTGTTCCAGCCGTTCCCGGACATCTATATAAAGCGCAGTACCGCTTTCAGAAAGAGAAGGCACAGCCTTTTGATTCCCCAGCCAAACAAAAAAACTGCTCAGTGCAGGAGTCGGATCTTGATCGCCGCGCAGGGTGTAGATCAAACCTTCGCAAGGCCCATTAACGCGGCTAGTCGTGCAAATCGCTTTCTGGTTATTTACAATACCCACAGTCACATAATTTAGCTGTTTATTGCGGTTATAATTTTCAAGGCGCTGAGTCACTTGTTGGCAGCGAGTTAGAGGATCGTAGCCCGAACTAGAAAAGAAATTAGAATTCCAGCGAATCCAAGGCTCCCTGAACCCTTGCGGGTTTTGATACACAGTCACCGGCTCGCCCGTCGAGGTATCGCACACAAATCCTCCATAACCCAGACTCGGCTGGTTTTGACCAGAGGCGGTGCTGATAGAAAGATTGCTGAGAATATCAAAGCCGTTATGCTTATTTTGTGATAGCAACTCCCTAAAAGCATCGATCGGGATTGCTGCATTCAACCCCGTTTTAATCTCCTCAATTTGACCGTTCCACTGACTTCTAATTGTGCCAACAGTATCCCCCTGGCCGTGAATTCCTACCACCCTGCCATCAGCATCAAATACAGGCCCGCCGCTCATCCCGCGCCTGGTTACAGCTTGGTAGCGCAGACGATACCCCGATGAGGCGCTGCCCAAGCGAGAAGAGACTATACCAGCAGTAAACTCAAGTTTTCGTTCAAATCCCGAAATTGGCAGCGGATAGCCAGAAACGTAAATAGCAGAACCAACAACAGCACGTTCTGACTCGCCCATTGGTGCTACTGGATACTGTTCTCGGCTCTGAAACTGTATCAAAGCCAAGTCTATATCCCTGTCATTTTTCGGTAGTCGCTGTATTCTAATCGCAGCGTAATCCTTCTCTAAATGAGTGCGAATGCTGTATTTTTGAGCGAGGCTTGCCACCACATGATTAGCTGTCAGAACAGTGTAAATATTACCCTGTTTAGCAATAATTACTCCCGATCCACTACCAAAAAAACCCAGCGTGTTGTTGACTTCCACAGTTGTCAACGTCGCTAGCTGGGCAATTTCTTCGGCTGTTTTGGCACAGGCAGCATATTGTTGGCTGACAACTGCCGTCACTGTTAATGCACCTGTCAAGATGATTGTCAGCGCGTCAAACCGCAAACTCCACACATTCATCGATAACTCCCTAGATGAAACGAGGCGAACTGCCAATATATACTAATCGGAATTCCCCAACTGGATTTAACCTTTTTCTCCAATAATTCCGCTGTTGGTTCACTTCCATCTTCATTCTTCATAGACGCCAAAATTTGGATTTCGATACTTGCCCCTACCGTTAATCCCAACCAAGAAACCTTTGGCATTAAAAATCGGGTCGCCACTCCTACCGATTTTAACCTCATTTGTATAGCCCAATATAACCTTGAGGCAAAGATTTGGGTAGCAGCACCGAAACGAAGCCCGCGTCACCGCCAAACCCCCAACCTCAGCACTCGCAGGAAAGCCGACTGCCAACACTGGCTCAGACACCGCTCCGGGTTCAAGGGTGAATAGTGCTATTTTATACTCGATCGCGCTGCGAAACAGAACGATCGCCGGATGGGTATCGCCCAGCCGCCTCAGAACTCCTAGCAGTGGGTAGAGGAGGCCGTCGTCGGTGACAAGTCCGATCGCCACAACCTGCTAGTTAGTCAGCACCGTATAGGTTTGCCCCTCCTGCCGGACTATCGTCCCGGAACCAGAAGATTTCCGTCTGGATGCGTACTGCTGTTTGACGCGCCAAGTTTTCCACCTCAACCCTTGGAATTGGTGACGGGATGGAAAATTTGCCCATCTTTAAGGCTGTCCGGACGGCGGGGAAAAAGAGGGCTGTTGCGCCTCATCATCCATGTTTTCCCCTAGCTTTTCGCTGACATTAATGTAAGGAATTTTACTTGTTTCATCAAAAGACGGCATCCCGACATATCCTTGCCGCCAAGCCAACAAATTATACAAAGAGCCGATCGGGTCTTGGCCGGGTCTGAGGGTATAAATCAAATTTTGACACAGCCCATTGACTTGATTCGCCGTGCAGATGACGTTCTGGCCGTTCATCTGGCCCGCAGTAATATACTTGAGCACCCGTTGGCGACGATAGGTTTCGAGGCGTTGACTCACTAATTGACACCGAGTTGCCGGATCGTAGCCAGAACCGGAGAAATAATCGGAAGTCCACTCAATCCAAGGCTCCACGGCACCTTTAGGGTTTTTGTACACCGTCACCGGCGCACCGGTCGATGTGCTGCACCAAAATCCACTTTCCCCCGGTGCTCGCCGACTGTAACTCGGTTGAGAAGCAACCGTCAGGCCGCTGAGGGCGATCGCTGTTGCCACCAAAACTTTTGTCAATAATTGCTGTTGCATGATTTTTTCACTCTTGTTTATGAGATTCGGGACAAAAATCACCGAATGCTGCGATAACACCCTTGACGCGCCTGTTCGTTACAGATCCGCTGACTTGGGAATGATGTGATTCGCGACTTAACCAGAAACCAGTTTTTCTTACGAAAACACTTCGTTACAGCCGTTATGCCTGGTTAAATAACCCGGTTTCTTTGCTCTTGATGCGTAAGTTTTGATATTGTTCGCGACTTGCGCATTCCCTCTAACCGCGCTTTCGGCGCTGTTCAAAAAGCGCACCGAATGCGAGCTTAAAATGCGCGCGCCAGTCTGAATTCTGTCCTCATTACTACTAATCAAACTCAGGCTTTTACCAACCGGAAAGAGGCTTTTCACCTCAGACCTTGGAATAGGTCGAGTTGCAACGGTACATCACACCACTGACAAGGTATTTGATATCACTTACGAGCTGTGTCGCGAGCTTGATCTGCTGAGACAGGTAACTGCTGGGTTACACACTTGAGGGGTAAAACCCCTTTTACCTGATATAACACTAAAATCCACGTATTAACAAGAACTCTTAACTTGTTTTCATCTCCGTACTGCGGGAAATACTTCTAAGTGAGTGTAATCAGGGTCTAAGTGCTTTCTACCACCAAAATTCACCCTCCATACACTGACGTTTAGTAGAGTATTAAAAACTATGAATCATATCTGTAAACAGTTAGGATATTTAGGCGTTTGGTTAATTTTGATAGGCGGTAGCAGTTGTTCTAGCTCAGATGCAGCTACCTCAACCGAAAACCAGAGCCAACTCTCAGCAAGCGCCCGTCAGTTCCAACACCTACAGCTAACGGGAAATCAAATTGAGGCTCGATCTAGTGAATTAACGCAGTCTTCTAACTCTGTTGCCTCAGTTTTAGGCAGTGCTGCCCTCTCAGAAAATACTGCCACCGTTACGGTTTATAAGGTAGACAATTTGTGTCAAACTCTGAAGCCGGAAACAGTTACAGGCCCAGAGAACCAGTTAATGTCATCGGCGGTTAATGAAGTGTTAAAGCAGCAGATTTTCGATAGTCTTGGTTTGGCTGGTTATCGCCTCAAGATCGATCGCGACCTCGGAATAGCTACCGTGGATCTGCGAGCCTCGGGAAGTTCGCGGCAGAAATTGCAAAATCTGTCCAGTTGTCAGATGTTAGGTTTGTTCGGGGGCGTGCGCCAAACTTTAACCCGTTATGCTCCTTGGCAAGTCAAAACAGTCCGTTTTACAGAGCTTGGAGAGGATATTTTGAGTACGGTTCGAGAATAATCTATTAAAATTATTGAAGATAGGACTTACGCAATTTTCGCTTAAAAAAGCGGAGTTCGGAGACTTTGAATAAACGTTCAAAGCCTTTGATTCTTCTCGATCGCGACTTACGCACAAAAAATTCACAAACCGGTTTCTCTAACCACGGCCGATCGCAAAGCGCGATGTTTTTTCATAGAAAAACCCGGTTTTTGTGCCTAATAGTATTAGACCTCTTGCAAAAA
The DNA here is from genome assembly GCF_036702515.1 of Microcoleus sp. BROC3. NCBI lineage: Bacteria > Bacillati > Cyanobacteriota > Cyanophyceae > Oscillatoriales > Microcoleaceae > Microcoleus > Microcoleus sp. BROC3. The sequence continues at coordinate 218,641 of NZ_JAUBTQ010000002.1, read as the reverse complement.
TAGCTGGGACGGGCTCTCCGGCCCGTCCCACAAAAAGTTTTTTCTCTTGTGGGATGGGCCGGAGAGCCCGTCCGAAAATTTGATCGAAAGGACTTTTGCAAGAAGTCTATTGATGTTCCTCAAGTCCTGCGACAACCACAATTTCTATGACACTACCTGACGGCCCCAAAAACCCCCGCTTCATGCAGCTATTTCAATGGATTGCCGATCCGCTGACATACATGGATGTATGTGCCAAAAAGTACGGGGAGATTTTCACCGGTCGATGGAGCAACCTCAAACCATTTGTGATAATCCACAACTCGCAAGCGATCGAGCAAATGCTCAACAGCAAAGCTTTTGACGCTCCAGGCGATATCAACGGTATTCTCAAACCATTGCTGGGAGAACAATCCATGATTGCGAGCTCTGGAGAAAAGCACAAACGCGACCGCCAATTATTGATGCCGCCCTTTCACGGGGAACGGATGCGGAATTACGGCCAGCAAATTTGCGATATTGCTTTAGATGTTGCCAGCAATTGGTCGGTCGATCGACCTTTTGTGGCCCGCACCGCCATGCAGGAAGTCACCATGCGGGTAATCTTGCAAGCTGTCTTCGGTCTGCACGAGGGGCCGCGGTTACAAGCACTCAGGCCCTTACTTGCCTCAGTCGTCGATATGACCAGCTCTCCCCTGCGATCGAGTATGCTATTTCTGCCCTGGATGCAGCAAGACTGGGGATCTTGGAGTCCTTGGGGACTGATGAAACAGCAGCAGCGGAAAATTCAGGAACTGATGGACGACGAAATTGCCGAACGCAGACTGCAACCAGACGCCAATCGCACCGACATTCTCAGCTTAATGATGGCCGCCCGCGACGACCACGGGCAACCGATGACCGATGAAGAATTGCGGGACCAGTTGATGACGCTGCTGTTTGCAGGTCACGAAACCACAGCAACGGCCCTAGCTTGGGCATTTTACTGGATTCACCATTTACCCTCAGTGCGCCAGAAGTTGTTGGAAGAATTGGACAGTTTGGGGGAAACTCCCGACCCGATGGAGATTTTCCGCTTACCTTACCTGAGTGCAGTTTGTCAGGAGACGCTGCGAATTTATCCGGTGGGAATGCTGACGTTTCCGCGAGTAGTGCGTAAGCCAGTGGAACTGATGGGACATCAACTCGAACCGGGTACGGTTGTTTTCGGCTCGATTTATTTGACCCACAGACGGGAGGATTTGTATCCAGAACCGCTGCAATTTAAACCGGAACGGTTTTTGGAGAGACAATTCTCGCCTTATGAGTATTTGCCCTTTGGAGGCGGCAGCCGCCGCTGTATCGGCTTGGCGCTGGCGCAGTTGGAGATGAAACTGGTGCTGGCAACCATTTTGCGGAATTTTGACCTAGTATTGGCCGAGAAAAAGCCCGTACAGCCCAAACGCCGAGGGGTGACTTTAGGGCCTGCCGGCGGCGTGCGGATGTCCCTGCTGGGGCGGCGGATGCGGCAGCAGAAGCCTGAACCTGTCGCTAGTGGGGTTTAAAGTCGCAGCGGTGGCAGCGGACGATCGAACTTTCAGCTTTGAGTGCACACAATTTAGGGAGAAGGTGCGATCGTCGGCAAATGCCACCATTTTTTGTAGCGCCCGCTACAGATAAACAGCTAGAATCCTTAACCTGTAACCCTCACCCCCTCTCACTTTTCAAATTTTCAGTCTAAAATAATATGAACCTTGCAAACACAGCCTGAAGGCAAAAGTGGGTGATTGCAATAGTCCTCTTGATATCTCAAAAGCCTGCCTGCCATACTTTAAAAACATATGCATACCCTGTTATTCAGCAAGGTCGGAAGCGTGTTGGCATTGCCAGCAATCTTCCGGCCTCTTTATTTTTTGCGGTACTTGAGGCATTGGGGACAAGATGCAGAAGGCAAGGCAAAAGTATAAATTCTCCCCCTGTTCTCATCTCCCCCTCTCCCGAATCTAGAGCTTCTGCCTCTAATTCCAATAGAATCCGACAGCAAGTTTAAGGAATCACTAAGGAATAATTAATAACTTGTTAAATTATCTCCTTCTGCCCTTCTCTCAATCTTCTGTTTTCAGAAATTCCGATACCGAAACAGACTTCGGCAGACTCTCCAGATCTTGAATTTCACTTTCGTGGGCAAAAAACTCGACTTCTTTGTCGTCAATCTCGATCTGATAGCTAGCGGTAGCTGTCACAATCCGCCGCTTTTTTTTATCTTCTATTAAAACCCAACACACGACAGGTCTTACCCACCTCTCAACGTGCTGGCTTTGCTTTGTACTTCCAAAGGCATACCAGCCTTTAGCTTCAATAATTTGAAGCACTTTAAAATCGTTATTTGCCATATATCTCTATCGCGTCAATTTCCGAATTCTTCTTAGATAAAACGGCATACTTGCTTTGCAGGAGAAAGGTTTGGAAAATCCAAGCCGCCTTTTAAAACCTGATTTTTGGTCATATAAGCGGTTGGCAGGGCCTTGTCTGCGTTGTTGCCTGCTAAATTTAGTGCGATGTTTTTGTACTCTCCCACAACTACCGTAAAGTATTTACACCGCAGCGTCATAAATTAGTCTCTCAGTTGCATCAACAGCAGCCAACTAGAGCTTAGCTAGCTGCATCTAAGGGGATGCCAACTGCTTCTAACGCCTGGTTGGTGAGAGCGATCGGCCTACAATCCTGTTAAGAGTTTTTGCTGCAATCGACTATCATCTTTACCCGATGGGGTAAAACTTAACTAGAGGTTGCTGCTTTCAATTCTAAGGCTCGGCGCGCCTAATTCCTAATTAATTGTATGGTGTAGTTGATAATTGCCAAACCGTCGATCGCACTAAACTACCGTGTCTGACTCTTCGATTACCGTCACAGTTAAACTGTTCGCCGCCTTCGGTGAAGCCTACGGCGTTTCGGAACTTACATTAGAACTTCCTCCCGAAACCCCAGTGTCTCAAGTCCTCGAAAGCTCGATCGCCCAATATCCTCAATTAGAACAATGGCGCGATCGCACCCGCTTCGGCCTCAACCTGGAATTCGTCTCCGCCGACACCATCCTCCAAGACGGCGACGAAGTTGTACTCATCCCCCCCGTCAGCGGCGGGTAGGCTAAGTTGGTTAATCAAAAATTCTAGGTTTTGTAGTTGTGTTCGATCGCACGACTGCCCGATTGTTAGCCCAAAAAAGATTTATTAAGTTTTGTAACAATTCCGTCGGCAAATCATCCTTGAGTTCGCTCATGCTCGCGTGCGGGCCTGACAATCTGGATTCCCAGCCGGATCCAGAAAACAAGTCAAATCCTTGTGGGGTGGGCGTCCCGCCCGCCCAAATATCAAAGTTAAATACACCGCTGTTTAACTCAAAACTAACTGAAAAATCAATCCCGACTAAAAAAATCGGGTATGGTTGACGGACTAAATTGACCGTGCTAATCTTGCACAAGACTAAGAAAACATCGCAAAACTAGAGAGTTGAGCTATGACCCAGGCGACCAGAACCCAATCCACAGCAGCAACCTTCACAGCCCTTAAATGTAAAGAATGCGGTGAAGAGTACGAACTCCAAGCCAAGCACGTCTGCGATTGCTGTTTTGGCCCGCTTGAAGTCAAGTACGACTACGACGCCATCCGCCGCACCGTCACTCGCCAAACCATCGAAGCCGGCCCCAACTCGATCTGGCGCTACCGCGCATTTTTACCAGTCGCTACAGATAACGTCATCGATGTCGGCACTGGGATGACTCCTCTATTAAAATCCCACCGCTTGGCGCGCCGCCTCGGTCTAAAAAATCTTTATATTAAAAACGATGCCGTCAATATGCCCACTCTCAGCTTTAAAGACAGAGTGGTGTCAGTCGCCCTCAGCAGAGCCAGAGAATTGGGTTTCACAACGGTATCCTGTGCCAGCACCGGCAATTTAGCTAACTCTACGGCTGCGATCGCCGCCCACGCCGGACTCGACTGCGTAGTCTTCATCCCCTCCGACTTAGAAGCAGGCAAAGTCCTCGGCACTCTGATTTACAATCCAACTGTCATGGCAGTTCACGGCAACTACGACCAAGTTAACCGCCTCTGTTGCGAAGTCGCCAATACACATGGGTGGGGATTTGTCAATATCAACTTGCGTCCCTACTATTCCGAAGGCTCGAAAACCCTCGGCTACGAAGTGGCCGAACAGCTAGGCTGGCAATTGCCCGATCACATCGTCGGTCCCCTCGCCTCCGGCTCCCTGTTCACAAAAATTTACAAAGGTTTTCAAGAATTCATCGAAGTCGGTTTAGTGGATGAAAAGAAAGTCAGATTCAGCGGTGCCCAAGCTGACGGCTGTTCCCCCATCGCCCAAGCCTTCCGCGAAGGCCGCGATTTCGTCAAACCGGTGAAACCGAATACAATTGCTAAGTCGATCGCGATCGGCAATCCAGCCGACGGTATGTACGCCCTCGACATCGCCCGCAAAACAGGCGGCAACATCGAATCCGTCAGCGACACCGAAATCATCGAAGGCATGAAACTGCTAGCAGAAACCGAAGGCATCTTCACCGAAACCGCAGGCGGCACTACAATCGCAGTCTTGAAGAAACTCGTAGAAGCAGGTAAAATCGACCCCGACGAAACTACCGTCGCCTACATTACCGGCAACGGCTTAAAAACCCAAGAAGCCGTCCAAGGTTACATCGGCGAACCCATCACCCTCGAACCAAAAATAGAAGCCTTCGAGCGTGCCCTAGAACGCGCCCGCACCCTCGAACGTTTAGAATGGCAACAAGTTTCGGTTTAATAGTAATTAGTCATTAGTCATTGGTCATTAGTTATCAAGCTGTTGACTGTTGACTGTTGACTGCTGACTGTTGACTGCTGACTACTGACTAATGACTACTGACTAAGGACTAAAAAAATGACTGTTAAAGTTTTAATTCCCACTCCCCTGCAAAAATTCACCAACAATCAAGCCACAATAGAATGCGGCGGTGGCAACATTTCCGAACTGATTGATTCGCTGGAAACAAATTGTCCCGGCATCAAAAAGAGCCTGTGCGACGAACAAGGAACACCTCGCAGATTTCTCAACTTCTACGTCAACAGTGAAGACATCCGGTTTCTGGAAGGTACAGAAACTGCTCTTAAAGATGGTGATGAAGTGAGTATTGTACCGGCGGTTGCTGGTGGTTGATTTTTGACCACAGATGGGGGCAGATAAACACTGATGAACGCAGATAGTTATTGAATCTATCTGCGTTTATTTTTTGTGTTTATTTTTTGTGTTTATCTGCGGCTGCAAATCAAAGTTTTAATTCCTCTGATTTTTTTGTGCTACCGCAGATGAGGGCAGATAAACACAGATGAACGCAGATAATGATTTAATTTAATCTATCTGCGTTTATCTACGTTTATCTGCGGTAGCAAATCACGATCGAACTAGGAGGCTACGGAAGCTTCTTTTGCAGCAGCAGTCCGGGGACGGCGGCGGCCTGTTACTTTATTCACAGGGGCTGGTACTGGCGATGGTACTGATGATGCTAGTTTAGGCGCTTCAATGGAAAGCTGAGATGTTTGAACAGTTTCCGATCGCACTGCTTCTTCAGGAATTTGCATCAGGAATACCAGCAGCGGATTGCTTTGCAGTTCGCGGCGCATTACCCGCTGAATTGCTTTTTCTATTTGGGTTTGCACTCCTACCCAGTCAATGTCAACTTGCGAGTCAGCAGTGGCGGGTTTGACAAATTCTGACCAGCGATCGCTCAAAACTGTTTCAATGGTTTGAGTGATTAATTTGATCACCTCCGCGCGATCGGCTGATGTCACTACACCTTTCAAGTGGACTTCTGGTTTGGCAACTAATTTGCCTTCCCAATTCAAAGCCGCCGCTACAGTTACAACGCCATCTCCGGCCAACTGCTGACGTTCCTTGAGGACGCTCGCTTTGACAACGCCCGATCGAGAAGAATCTACTAATTCAATTCCTGAAGGCACTTGACCAGCGACTCGCATTGAATTTTCTGTCAACTCTACGACATCGCCGTTGTCAATAATCACCATATTGCTAGCGGGAATGCCCATGCTTTGAGCCGTCTTGGAGTGCTGGATCAGCATCCGGTGTTCCCCGTGCACTGGCAAGAAGAACTTGGGACGAGTCATGTTAATCATTAACTTTTGGTCTTCTTGACAGCCGTGGCCGGAAACGTGAATGCCTTTGTCGCGGCCGTAAACCACGTGTGCTCCCAGCATCATCAGTTTATCGATCGTATTTACCACTGCGATCGTATTTCCGGGAATCGGATTAGCTGAGAAAATAACTGTATCGCCTTTTCTGATTTTCAGTTCGTGATGTTCGCCGTTAGCAATGCGAGTCATCGCCGCCATCGGTTCGCCTTGGGAACCCGTCGTCAAAATTAAAACCTTGTCTTCAGCCAAATTGCGGATTTCTTTCAGCGGTTTGAAAATACTATCTTCGCATTTGATGTAGCCGAGATTGCGGCAGTGAGCGATGACGTTAAGCATCGACCGGCCAACCACTCCGACATAGCGATTGTTTTTCTTAGCCAAGTCCAAAACAATTTGCAATCGGTGTACCGACGAAGCAAAAGTTGTCAGCATCACCCGTCCCGGTGCTTGAGCGATAATTCTGTCTAAATTCGGAGCAACAGAACGTTCCGAAGCGGTAAAACCGGGAACTTCCGAGTTAGTAGAATCGCTGATCAAGCACAGCACGCCTTTCTCGCCGTATTCCGCCAGCTTTTGCAAATCAAAATGCTCGCCGTCTACAGGAGTGTGGTCAATTTTAAAGTCTCCGGTGTGGATCAAAATTCCCACGGGAGTGTGAATTGCCACCGTAAAACTGTCGGCCATCGAGTGAGTGTTCCGAATGTATTCGACTAAGAAATTTTTGCCAATTCTTACTGTATCCCTGGGTCTAACCGTTCTCAATTCAGTGCGGTGAGACACTCCGGCTTCTTCTAGTTTTCCGGCTAGCAAAGCCATCGCCAAACGCGGGCCGTATATGACCGGAATTTCAAATTGTTTGAGGTGATAAGGGATACCGCCTATGTGGTCTTCGTGACCGTGAGTCACGATCATACCTTTAATTTTGTGGCTGTTTTCCCGCAGGTAAGTCATGTCTGGGAGGACAATATTTACCCCGTGCATTCCATCTGTCGGGAACGCTAAACCGGCATCTAAAAGAATGATTTCGTCGCCGTACTCGAACACACAAGTGTTTTTACCGATTTCGTGCAGCCCGCCGAGGGGAATTACTTTTAGAGCAGATGCAGTTGTATTTTTGATCATGCGTATCCTTTGTTAGTTATTTTTGTTATTGGTCTGTGGTCTGTGGTCTGTCGTCTTTCGTCTTTTGTCTACTGTTCGTTGGTAGGGCGATATTTTTCCAAATATTTATGGAAAACTCCCTGGCGGGTTTTACTATCCCGTACAGTCAGTTGTCTTTGGCCTTCATTCTTCTATCTTCAGTCTTTAATCCTTGACTGTTAGCTACTTACTAACACTTAATTACTAATGACTGATGACTCAGAACTAATGACTGATAACAACCAATATTCAGTTGTCTGAAAACTCGTTCTCGCTCGTCTTGCTAGCTGATACTGCTGCTAGCTGACTCAGTACGTCCTTTAACTTTTGAGTTACCTCAACGGGCGGATCGCACAGGGGCGGACGGGTGGAGCCTACATCCCAGCCTTGAAGTTTAAGAGCTGCCTTGACGGGAATCGGATTTGTGGTGAGAAAAAGAGCTTTAAACAGGTCAAAAAGTTGCAAGTGAATCTGGGTAGCGACTTGAACTTGACCTGCCTCGAAAGCTTCGATCATCTGTTGCAGTTGTTCTCCTACCAGATGGCTGGCTACGCTAACTACACCAGATCCTCCTACCGCCAACATTGGCAAAGTTAGGGAATCATCTCCAGAATAAATGGCAAATTCAGGGGATGTCAAGCACCGAATTTGACTTGCTTGATCCAAGTTGCCACTTGCTTCTTTTACGGCCACAATGTTGGGGATTTCGGCCAATCGAGCCACCGTCTCCGGCAACATATTTTGACCAGTGCGACCGGGGATGTTATATAACATTATAGGGAATTCTGGAGCAGATTGCGCGATCGCCCGAAAATGATTGTACAAACCTTCTTGCGGCGGCTTGTTGTAATAAGGAACCACCTGCAAACAGCCGTCTAACCCGAGTTTAGCTGCTTTTTGGGTAGCTACTACGGCTTCTGAAGTAGAATTCGATCCGGCTCCTGCGATTACCAACGCCTTACCGACCACCGCCTTTTGTACCACCTGAAATAATTCGTACTCTTCATCCCAGGTCATAGTGGGAGACTCGCCAGTAGTGCCGCACACTACCAAGCTATCTGTACCGCGATCTGCTAAATGAACTGCCAATTGTTCTGCTACCGCATAGTTAACGCTGCCGTCTTCCTTAAACGGCGTAATCATTGCAGTCAGAACCCGTCCAAACTTTACCACACTTTCTCCGATTTTAGACTGTTGATTTTTGATTTTAAATTTTTGATTTCAGATGAAAGGTTTATCCAAAATCCCCAATTTCAATTTCCAAATTGCGAGAATTTCCGTTAATTAGAAGCCGCCGCCACTGGGGGTCGCAACAAATCTTTTTGGGCCAGCAACTCAGCTATCTGCACAGCATTTAAAGCCGCCCCTTTGCGGATTTGATCGCCAGACAGCCACATCTCCAACCCGCAGGGGTGAGAAATATCTTGGCGAATCCTGCCAACTAACACCTCATCCTTACCGCTGGCTTCTGCAGGCATCGGGAAATAATTAGCTTGCCAGTCTTCTACCAGCTTAACCCCGCTTGCCTGCTTTAAGATTTCCCTGGCCTCGATCGCGCTAAAAGGCTCTGCAAATTCTAGATTAATCGCTTCGGAATGGGCGCGCAGTACGGGAACCCGCACACAAGTTGCCGTAATTTTAATGTCGTCCGTACCAAATATCTTCCGAGTTTCGTTTACCATTTTCATCTCTTCTTCACAGTACCCCAAATCGTTAATCGGGGTGTTGTGGGGAAACAAATTAAATGCTAAGGGGTAGGGAAATATATCTGTTTTGGGCGTTTCCCCCTGCAAAATTGCTCTTGCTTGAGCTTTCATTTCCTCCATTGCCCTTGCGCCCGCCCCGCTGGCTGACTGGTAAGTCGCTACAACGATGCGCTGTATCGGCCTAACTTTGTGAAGTGGCCACACAGCAACTGCCATCAAAATAGTCGTGCAGTTGGGATTAGCAATTATACCTCGGTGAGCTGCGGCGGCTTGGGGATTGACTTCAGGAACCACTAGCGGTACAGAAGCATCCATGCGGAAAGCACTAGAATTGTCAATGACCACTGCTCCGGCTGCCACCGCTTGCGGAGCCCATAACTTAGAAGTCGAGCCGCCGGCAGAGGCGAGTACCAGATCTACATTATCAAACGATCGCGCCGAAACTGCTTCGACCGGCAGCATCTCACCGCCAAAAGGCAAAGTTGTGCCTGCTGAACGTTCCGAAGCCAGCAGCTTCAAGTTAGAAATCGGAAAACTCCGGCTGTGCAATAGTTCTAGCAACTCGGCACCGACAGCGCCCGTAGCTCCTAAAATGGCAACTCGATAGGATTGAGACAAATTACTTTCCTCCACACATTAGACTCTAAACGATCGAAATCAAAAATTTAAATAACTGCAATTCTCAATATCAAACTTAATTAATGTTATGCGAGATCGGGAGCATGAGAGGATGGCAATGGTGCAGTTAACTGAAACGGGCGATCGGACTTCTCGATCGATCCGTGCGATCGTACCCAGTGCCAGTTTAGCATCTTTTGCCGTTAGCGAAGCTCTCGAAGACGATCGCCCGCGCCCAATCCGCATCCGGTTAAGTTTTGCGATATATCTGCTTTTTCGCAGGCGCATCCATTGATTTTGACTGGTCGCAGAGGCCGGCAAGATTGACATCACAGGGCGATATGTGCTATGGTGCATCGGCAATTAGTGGACTTAACCTCCACATTCCTAGCAGCAAAAGCTAGTATCCTCAAACCAAAACTATTTGGCAAGAGCCAAAAAAGTAGCCGGCAATGACTTACAGTCTCATCCGGTAAAGGTGTTGTAGTTGTGCAGTTACGACTCAAAACGTACAAAATTAAAATGCAGGCAAAGTCAGATTTGTATGTATTTTATTACACTATTGTTAAATATCAAAAAAGCCGATGAAAGTAACCCAGGAAAAACTTCCAGCTAGCCAAATTGGTCTGGAAATCGAAGTACCGTCAGAAAAGTCAAAACAAGCTTACGAGCAAGTAATTAAACAGTTTGCTCGCGAGGTTAATATTCCTGGGTTCCGCAAAGGCAAAGTTCCCCGTCAAGTTTTGCTACAGCGCCTAGGCCAGACTCGTTTGAAGGCGACGGCTTTGGAAAATTTGATTAATGATTCCCTGCAAAAAGCCCTCGAACAAGAAAAAATTGCTGCAATTGGCAGTTTTGAACTTCGCACCGAGTTTGAAGAATTACTAGCTAAGTTCGATCCAGAACAGCCTCTGATTTTTTCGGCTAAGGTTGACGTACAACCAGAAGTGAAAATGGGTCAGTACACAGGTTTGCAGCTTCAAGCAGAAGAAGCTAAGTATGATGAGGCTCAGGTGGATGAGGTACTGGCAAAATATCGATCGGACAAAGCTACTTTAATCCCCGTAGAAGGCAGACCGGCTCAGTTGGGAGACACGGCTTTGGTTGATTTTTCTGGTAGATTTGCGGAAGCACCAGAAGGCGAAACTCCCGCAGAAATTCCCGGCGGTCAAGCAGAAGATTTTCAAGTAGAATTATCGGAAAATCAGTTTGTACCGGGCTTTATCCAAGGCATGATCGGGATGAATCCAGGAGAAACTAGAGAAGTTTCCGTGCAGTTCCCTGATGAGTATAGCAGTGAAGAACTAGCAGGAAAACCGGCAGTATTTACGATTACTCTCAAAGAACTTAAGGAAAAAGAATTGCCGGAGTTGGACGACGACTTCGCCCAAGAAGTCAGCGAGTTTGAAACTTTAGCAGAACTGCGCGAGTCACTGGAAACTCGGTTTAAAGCAGACCAAGAAAACAAGACATCAGCTAATAAGGAAAAAGCTATATCAGCAGCACTCGCGCAGCTAATAGAAGTGGAAATTCCCGAAACAATGCTCGATCGCGAAATCGATTATTTGTTGAATCAACAAGCCGTCCAATTGAAAAATTACGGCATAGATATCAACCAACTGTTTACCGAAGAAAATATGGGCCCGATGCGCGAACGCTCGCGCCCGGAAGCAGTCGAGCGCCTCAAGCAGAATTTAGCTCTGGCAGAAGTAGCCAAGCTGGAATCCTTATCTGTGGAACCAGCAGAAGTAGCAGCAGAAGTAGCAAAAATCAGAAAGCAGTTTCCCAAAGGAGATTTTGACCCCCAAAGGTTGCAGGAATTTGTAGCAGAAGACTTGCTCAAACAAAAAACCTTGAAATGGTTGGAAGAAAAAGGGACAATCGAACTCCTACCTGAAGGCTCTCTGACTCCTGCAGCAGAAGAATCAGAAGAATCGGACGCTGAAGATTCAGCAGAAGCAGCCACGAGCGTTGAAGTGGAAGTCGTAGGCGAAGAATAGAACTTAATGTGTTCAAATGCCCTAATTGGGGGCATGAAATCAACCGTGATTTTAACGGCGCACCTGATCTTTAACTACAAGCTCTGGGTGCGCCTGAGCCTTACTAAAAGCTCGGGGTGCCCACTAGAAGCAGCGATGATTTACAAGTGAGTATTTTAACTCATTCACCCCGCGAGCCTTGCGAGTCACTCCAGCGTTGCGCCCAGCGCAGAAAGCAATTTCAGAACTCAAAACTCCCCATTCCCCCGATATCCGTTCAGAAGAGGCATAATAGTTAAAAGCTGGCGGCTTAATTTAAAGCTTTCATCAGCAGCAGCAAATTGTCTAGAATCCTTGACTGGTGTCTTATGGTTGTATCTCAATCTTCCAATTACCTAATTACAAGCTATAACGATTTTGATGTCAGTTCCAGCCCCAGCAATGTAGTGCCGATGGTACTAGAACAGTCGGGGATGGGCGAGCGGGCTTTTGACATTTACTCGCGCTTGCTGCGGGAACGAATTGTGTTTTTAGGAACTCCCGTAACCGACGAAGTTGCTGACTCGATAGTGGCTCAGCTATTGTATCTGGATGCCGAAGACCCAGAAAAAGATGTCCAAATGTACATAAATTCCCCCGGCGGCTCGGTGACGGCCGGCATGGCAATTTATGACACAATGCAGCAAATCCGCCCGGATGTGGTAACGATTTGTTACGGTTTGGCAGCGAGTATGGGCGCATTTCTGCTGACAGCAGGAGCCCACGGTAAGCGGATGTCGCTTCCGAGTTCCCGGATTATGATCCACCAGCCGCTTGGAGGCGCTCAAGGTCAAGCAGTTGATATTGAGATTCAAGCCAAAGAAATCCTTTATCATAAGCGTAAGCTGAATCAACTGCTAGCGCACCACACGGGTCAACCGATCGACAAATTAGAGGCTGATACAGAGCGCGACTTTTTTATGTCAGCCGAGGAAGCCAAAAATTACGGTTTGGTCGATCGAGTTATCGAAAAGGAAAACCTTCCGACGGCGGGAGAGAATGTCACTGCACTGAATTAAGAGGCTGTTATGTCTAAGTACGACTCCCATCTAAAATGTTCGTTTTGTGGCAAGTCTCAAGAGCAAGTGCGCAAGCTGATCGCAGGCCCAGGGGTGTATATCTGCGACGAATGCGTTGACTTGTGCAATGAAATTTTAGATGAGGAGTTGTTTGATTCGAGTGCAGTGCCCCCAGCGGCGGTGGCTCCGAAGCAGGAAACGACGCAAAAGCGCCGCGCTACCTCGGGCAAAAGTATGTCGATGAGCCAAATTCCGAAGCCGAGGGAAATTAAAAATTACCTCGACGAAAACGCGATCGGGCAAAATGAGGCGAAAAAGGTGCTCTCGGTGGCTGTTTACAACCACTACAAGCGCCTGAGCTTTATCCATGCCAAAAATAGCGGCAAGCACCCACCGGAAGAAGTAGAACTACAAAAATCGAATATTTTGTTAATCGGGCCGACGGGCTGCGGAAAAACTCTGCTGGCTCAGACTTTGGCGGATATGCTAGACGTGCCGTTTGCGGTGGCTGACGCGACGACGCTGACGGAAGCGGGCTATGTCGGGGAAGATGTGGAAAATATTTTGCTGCGGCTGCTGCAAGTGGCAGATATGGACGTGGAAGAGGCGCAGCGCGGAATTATTTATATTGATGAAATTGACAAAATAGCCCGCAAAAGCGAAAATCCTTCGATTACGCGGGATGTGTCGGGTGAAGGCGTGCAGCAGGCGCTGCTGAAAATGCTGGAGGGGACGATCGCGAACGTACCTCCCCAAGGCGGCCGCAAGCATCCCTACCAAGACTGCATCCAAATTGATACCAGCAATATCATGTTTATTTGCGGCGGCGCTTTTGTCGGTCTAGAAAAAGTGATAGAGCAGAGAACGGGTAAAAAGTCAATGGGTTTTATTCAGCCCGGAGAAGCTCAGCCGAAGGAAAAGCGGGCCGCCGACGTGCTCAAGCAACTGGAACCGGATGATTTGGTGAAGTTTGGGATGATTCCTGAGTTTATCGGGCGGGTGCCGGTGGCGGCGGTGTTGGAACCGCTGGATGAGGAAACGCTGATGGCGATTTTGACGGAGCCCCGAAATGCTTTGGTTAAGCAGTATCAAAAGCTGCTGAAGATGGATAACGTGCAGTTGGACTTTAAGCCAGAGGCGATTCGGGCGATCGCCCAGGAAGCATACCGCCGCAAAACAGGAGCGCGGGCGCTGCGGGGAATTGTCGAAGAATTGATGTTGGATGTGATGTACGAGTTGCCGTCGCGCAAGGATGTTGCCCGGTGTACGATTACTAAGGAAATGGTCGAGAAGCGATCGACGGCTGAGTTGTTGGTACTTCCGTCTTCGCTGCCCAAGCCAGAGTCAGCTTAAAAGCACGGTTTTCAGCACAGCCACTTATGGAATCTCGCATTCAATCATACCTGCGCTTTGCCGCGAGCCAGCAGCGTGACAGCGAGCAGATCGGGCCGTTCCTCGCTACCTTCAGCCGCCACAGCGCCAACCCTTATCTCAACTATGCGATTCCCGACGACGGCGCCGCACCCTCCCTCGCCGATGTCAAGGCCCTAATCGCTGCGTACTCTGTGCGCGGGCGAAAGCCGCGTTTGGAGTATGTCGCGAAACTAGCCCCTGCTGTCGAAGAAACCCTGATATCCGCCGGTTTCACCGTTGAGGGACGCTTGCCGCTGATGACTTGCACTCCAGGTTCCGAGAAATTGCTTCCCCTCCCCCCGGACATCGAACTGATTGTGCCAGTTTCCGAGGCCGAGATCCTCGGTACAGCCTCGGCGCAACACGAGGCTTTCACAGAGGCTGCACCAAGCGCTGAAGACGTTGACAGTCTTCGGAAAACTCTGGCGGCAGGTGGCATCGCGGTACTCGCTCGCGTAGCAGCAACGGGCGAACCTGCGGGGGCTGGAATGTTTACTGTGCCGGCAAATGAGACGACAGAAATCGCGGGTATCGGCGTGCGCGTCCCTTTTCGCCGGCGGGGCATAGCAGGGGCTTTGACGGCCCGGCTGGTGCGAGAAGCTTTCGAGGCGGGTGTTGCGGTGGCGTTTCTGATGCCGGGACACGAGGAGGGATTCCGAGTTTACACCCGCGCTGGATTTTGTGCCACCGGCGAAATTTTGCACATTTCGCTGCCGCAAGCATAGATTTACCAATCTATAAAATCATCCTCACCTAACTCAGAAGATAACTCGGAAAAATCCGGTTCAGATTCCAATCTAAAAGTTTCCGACTCCCAAATCTCCAAGTCATCCGACAAATCGACTACTTCCCCGTCAAACATATCAGCCAATTGCCTAGCGGTATTCGCGACATATTGAGCGTCATCGCGCACCGCTATAGCCTGAGCGTTAAAGTCATTTTGAGAGTCTGTAGAACCGTTTGTGGGCGATCGCGATTCGGAAATTGCCGGCACATTAACGGCGGTATTTTCAGGCGCTGGCGGGTGTTTTTGTTCTTCTCCACCATTCCCCAAAAAATCATCTGTAATCTCAGCATCCGCCGACTTCTGCACCTGTTGGCCCGCATCACTCACAGGGTGAGAATTCCTGGGATTTTCGCCAACACGTCCGTTAGAAGCAGGCAAATCCTTGGCGCGGGAACTATTAGTTTCAGCGGGATTTGTCAATCCCACTTTTACGGTTACTCGACGGTTGAAAATTTGCAAAAAAGCTTCTTCAATATTAGCTACTTTGTCTTTAACCATATTGAGCAACGGCTGCGAACTAATCTTAACATGAGCAGTATTATTGCTAAAAATTACTAGCTGTCCATGTTGGCGAAGCAGCGATTGAGTGCCGTGCGGCCGCACGCGGTCAAGTACCTGTTCCCACACTCGATTTAAATCGATTTCATCGGCTGAATTAGTCGGTGAATAATTTGTTTGAGTCGTTTCAGGAGTTGGTACAGGTGCGGGAATCGCTGCAGCAGGTGTGCTTTCTGTTCGATTAGCCACAGGCGGCGACTGAGGTGGAGGGTTTTGCGAATTGGGAACTGAAGATTGTTCAATATTAGAAGTCTGGCTCCCCCCCTTAGCAAGGGGGGGTTGGGGGGGGTGATTTTGTGGTGGTTGAGCAACATTTTTCGCTGGTTCGGCTGTTGTTTGCTGCTGAGTTCTAATTGCTGAAGGCAACAATCCCAAAAGCGTTACTTCCAGCCACAAACGCGGCTGAGTAGTGTTTTTAATTTGCACTTCGTGGGTTTGCAAATGTTTCTGACCTGCCAAAATCAACTCCGCATCCCAATGGCGGGCAAAATTCCCCAGTTTTTCCCAAGTTGCTGATGTTAAAGCTACTAAATCTGACCGTTTTGGTGCAGCTTTGGCGATTAGCAAATCTCGGTAAAAGCTGGCGAGACTTTGCAGCACAATTAGCGGTTCCCGGCCGCGATCCATGAGATGGCGGGTCATGTCTATTAATGCTGTAGCGTTATCTGTATCAATAGCTTGCAGCAAATCCATTAAGTCATTTTCAGGGACTGCACCGACTAGATCCCAAACTTTTTCGACTGTTATTTGACCAGGAAATAAGCTCAGTTGGTCTAGCAAACTTTCGGCATCTCGCAGACCTCCTTGGGCCATTTGAGCGACCATTT
Organism: Microcoleus sp. BROC3; assembly: GCF_036702515.1. Lineage (NCBI taxonomy): Bacteria > Bacillati > Cyanobacteriota > Cyanophyceae > Oscillatoriales > Microcoleaceae > Microcoleus > Microcoleus sp. BROC3. The sequence continues at coordinate 202,397 of NZ_JAUBTQ010000002.1, read as the reverse complement.
GTACTGCATCGCTGGCAATATTGATATTTTCTAATTGGGCAATTTTGTGCAAATGAGCAATCATTGCTTCGAGGGGGATGCGGCGAAAGTCGAACTTTTGGCAACGAGAAATAATAGTTGGTAATACTCTTTGTGGGTCGGTTGTTGCGAGAACGAATACAACGCGATCGGGCGGTTCTTCTAAGGTTTTTAATAAGGCATTAAATGCCTGGGTACTGAGCATATGAACTTCGTCTATTACATATACTTTATAGCGGCACTGTACGGGGGAAAATTGAGCTCGTTCGATCAAATCCCGAATGTTATCTACTCCCGTGTTGCTGGCGGCGTCAATTTCGATGACATCTAGTGTGGAACCTCGGGCAATTTCTTGGCAAACGTTGCATTTGCCACAGGGTGTCGGGGTGGGGGCAACCGTAGAAATACAGTTGAGGGATTTGGCGAAAATTCTGGCACTGGAGGTTTTACCGGTGCCTCTGGGGCCTGTGAATAGATATGCTGGTGCTATGCGCTCTTGTAGGATGGCGCTGGTGAGGGTTTGGGCGATCGCCTCTTGACCGACTAATTCGGCAAATGTCTGAGGGCGATATTTGTGGTGCAGGGGTTCGTAGGTCACGATCGAATATTGGTGGTATTAGCTGTAATCTTAGCTAAGGAGACGTTGTTCGATCGCACCACAGCTCGACTTTCACACCAAGCCGCCCGGTGGGCTGGCACGGCTGGAGCGATCGAACAGCAGCCACGAGCACCCACTCAAGGTCCGCCCATGGATCGTCCCAGCGATCGGCTGTTCTCCTCGATCTTTTCCGCTGCTCGAGCCCAGAGTTACTATTAATTTATGTGTATTTCTTTTTATTTTGCTAGAAACGGAGACCGCCGAACAAACATTTTTTTTAGCTTTATTGGTATAATATATTACAGACAATTCACCATTTCTTATTGCCAGTGCCAGACCGCCATTTTCCGATATTTCGGGAACCTGGTTGCAGTTAAAGATAAAGTATTAATTAGAGGGTGCGTGTTCCAGTTGCAGAAATCCAGTTGTACCAAGATGATGGTGGAATGATGTCAATATAGGTTGATCGAGTTGCACTACCAGCTATGCTCTGGAGTCCTGTATAAATATAGCGTCAAATTTTACCCTTTAAAAGCCCATGTCAACCCAAATAATCCTTGTAGAACCAAGGTTGGCAGTAGCCTCTCCCAAACCTAAACAGGCTAAACCCGGAGATCCGTCCTCAGACCAACTCTTCATGGGAGCGTCGGGATTACTGTTGTTATTGCTTATCGGTTTAGCGGTGTTTACCAAGATCAAACTCGACGATTTGAGCAAAAAGCTTAAATTTGAGGAGTTTAGAAATCGAGAGCTCCAGAAAAAATACAAAATGGCTCTGGAAACCATGTCAAAGATGGAAAAGAATCCCGACCTTATCCACTCCCGAGACTTTAATTTAGACTACCTAAGAATGCGGATGGCGGAAGAAGTATTTCACTTTGCCATTGTGAATCAAATTAAAGTAAAAGTCAAAGACAAAATTAGTATTGCCCTACGTCCGACGCAGGGTGCGGTGGGAGATAAAAACGGGTCGGCTGGCAGCGGCAGGCAAGTGGATTCGATGTTTGATATCGAATACGAAACTGGCGATCCGGCTGTAAAAATAGAAAAACGAGTGCTGTTTAGGATTCAAATTAAGCTGATGAAACTGCCGACTCAGGCAACATCGGCGACAATTAATCAAATTATTGACTGTTTGGAAACTTATCTGAGTCCTTCAGACGACCACGACAGTTGGCAGCCGACAATTCAAGGTCGCATCGTTCACATTGAATGGGATCAAAAAGCCAAGCCGACGCCGATGTTGGTGTTGGAACAATCGAATGAAGGGGTGAATGTTACCTTTAGAACTACGAGAACGCCTGCCGGTAGACCTACAAATGCCAATGATAGCCAATTGGTAGGAGCTAAGGGTCAAAAAAGTGGCAAAAGTAGTTCTAAAACTCCAGCCAAAGGTGCCACAAAAAGTCCTGCCAAGGTAGGAGGAAAGCGTCCCGGTTCTCGGAAATAAGTTGAGGTGGATTAATATTATTTTCCCGAAAGAACGCCTGTGGCAGCCGCTGTTGATGTATCTTGTGCGAGGTAGCCGTCTTCCATGTGAATAATGCGATCGGCTATGTCTAAAATGCGGTTGTCGTGGGTGACAAGCAAAATAGTGCAGTGCTGTTCTTTTGCCAAACCTCGCATAATTTCTACCACATCTCGACCTGATTTACTGTCTAGTGCTGCTGTGGGTTCGTCGGCTAAGACTAATTTCGGCTGGCTGACTAATGCCCGGGCGATCGCAACTCTTTGTTTCTGCCCGCCAGAAAGACTGTCGGGGTAATAATCTATTCTTTCTCCCAAGCCTACAGCTTGCAGCATTTCCTCTATTTTATCATTAGTTTCTTGGCTAGAAAGATGACTGTGCAGTTCTAAAGACATTTGCACATTTTGCCTAGCACTCAAGCATTTGAGCAAATTGTGAGCTTGGAAAATATAGCCGATGTCGCGGCGGACTTTAACTAATTTATTTTTCGGCGTTCCCCGCAATTCTTGGTCGAGAATTTTCAGACTACCTTCTTGGATCGAGCGCAAAGCTCCAATCAAGGTTAACAATGTTGTTTTACCAGACCCGGAAGGCCCTGTCATCAGCACGATTTCGCCCGGATAAATGTCGAGGTTGATGTCAAATAATGTCTGTTTGCGAAGTTGTCCTTCCCCGAAGGAATGATTGAGATTTTTAATTGAGACAACTGGTAAAGTATTCATGGTTATTTGTTATTTTTAATTTCATAATTCTTCCTTCTTCAATCCGTGTATCCGTGTCAAAATCCGTGTCGTCCCTTCCTTAAAAAATATCCGCCGGGTCAGCCGCCTGCAACTTCCTAACTGCGATCGCCCCCGACACAGAACACATGACAACTGTCATTGCAAAAACAGTCCCAGCTTTCATCAAAGTCATGTACATCGGCAAACTCGTAGCAGTTCTCCCTAAATTGTACAGCACCACAGAAATCCCAAACCCAGGCAAATAGCCAAGAATTGCCAAAATCAAAGCCTCTTGAAACACCACACCCAAAAAGTAAATGTCCCTATATCCCATCGCCTTCAGCGTAGCGTATTCCGGCAAGTGATCGGTAACATCAGTATAAAGAATTTGATAAACAATCACTATTCCGACGATAAATCCCATTGCCGCGCCGAGTGTGAAAACAAATCCGATCGCCGTGCTTTCTTCCCAATACTTTCTCTCAAAATTTACAAAGTCTTCTTTAGAAGAAATTCTCACATCTTTCGGCAAAGTTGCCCTCATTTTATCAACAACAGCCTTAACATCTGTTCCCGGCTGCAAGTGAACAATACCTATATCAATTAAACCTCTTGTTCTCCGCGTCGCAAAAATTCGCAGAAAGTTCAAATCGCTGGTGACAAGATTTCCGTCGGCACCGAAAGATGCGCCTAAAGTAAATAGCCCCTCTACCGTAACGCGGCGGTTGTCAACTTCTGTTTCAACAGGTTTTCCCTGCTTGAAATATTCTGCTACTGGCCCAAACTCCGGGCGAGAAGCTTGGTCAAATAAAACCACATCCGCCATTTGGATTTTGTCCAAATTATTTTGGATTTCAGGCATATCAAAGATGGGATTAGTCGGGTCAAAACCGATGACCATTAATTGGCGGGTATTGCGCTGGTTGGGGTCGGGATTTTTCCACAATCCAAAGCCTAAATATACCGGGCTGATTGCTGTAACGCCGTCAAAACTCAAAGCTTGATATAAGCGCCGCTGGGGAAAACTTTTCATGGCTATTAAAGCCGTAGATTGAGTGCTGGTGATAAAAATATCCCCTTTTAACTTCGAGTGAAAGCTAATGGAGCTTTCAAATAGCGCGTCTCTAAATCCAAACTGCATAAACATTAGCAAGTCCGCAAATCCAATGCCGGCTAACGCGATTACTAAGCGCATTTTTTCGCGCGTTAATTGTGCCCAAGCTAGCGGTATTTTTGCCATAACAGTCGATTTTATATTTTAGAGTTGAGATGTGGGATTTGGGATTGCATAACTTTAGGACTTAAGCACGGGTGTTGAGAAACCGGGTTTTTTACCCTTATATTTGATTCAAACCCTTAATCTCGGTAAAAAAAACGGTTTCTTGAGTCCCCATGCGTAAGTCCTGTCAACGTAAAATTTAGATATTTATTTTAACTTCAACCTGCAAGTTGGTTAGGGTTGCAACTTTTTTGCTCGATTCCGGATCTAGGCGAATTCTCACTTCGATAACTCTAGCATCGGTATCGGCAGCGGGGTCGGTATTGAGGACATCTTTTTTGCCGACTTGTTTGCCGACGCGAGCGACTGTTCCTTCCAAAGTGCCTGCAAATACGGGGCTGCTGATGCTAGCGCGCTGGCCGTTTCGCACTTTGCCGATGTCGGTTTCGTAAACTTCTGCTACGGCGTACATTTGATCGGTGCGGCCTAGTTCTACAATGCCATCTTCAGTGTTGATGCGTTCTCCTTGTCGGGTGTGAACTTTGAGGATGGAGCCGGATACGGGTGCTTTTACGTAGCTTAAGTTTAAGTCTACTTGAGCTTTTTGTTTGGTGGCGATCGCACTTTCGACGGCGGCTTGGGCTGCTTGCACGTCTTCGGCACGGACTTCACCAATTTGATCTAGATTTGCTTTGGCTTGATTGATTTGTTCTTGGCCTGTTTCTGCTTTTTGTTTGAGTATTGCTTCGGCTTGATTGATTTGTTCGCGTCCTGTTTCTATCTTTTGATTTAAGGTCGCTCTGGCTTGGTTAATTTCCTGCCTGCCTGTTTCTAACTTGCGTCGGAGATTGGCTCGGGATTGATTGATTTCCTGCTTGCCTGTTTCTACTGTTTGTTTTAGTGTGGCTTTAGTTTCGACTATTTGCTCTTGCAGTGTTTGCACGGTTTTTTCTAATATCGCTTCAGCTTCTCTGACTTTTTCACGAGCCGTATCTACAGTTAAGCGCTTTGTGTCATAAACTGAAGCAGAAATTGCACCTGTTTCGGCTAGTTCTTTGTTGCGTTGTTGCTCGGCTTCGGCATTTTTTAATTCTGCTTTGAGGCGATCGACTGTAGCGTTTTGAGAGGCAATTTCGCCGCGCAATTGAGCTTCTAGCCTAGCAAGTTTGGCTTGCTGTACTTCAGTTTCTCTTTCTAGTTGTGCCTCAAATTTGGCAAGATTAGCTTGTTCGGCTTCGGTTTCTCTTTGGAGTTGTGCCTCGAATTTGGCGACGTTAGCTTGTTCGGCTTCGGTTTCTCTTCGCAGTTGAGCTTCTAAGCGGGCGACATTGGCTGCTTCGGCTTCGGTTTCTCTTTGGAGTTGTGCTTCAAACTTGGCAACTTCGGCTTTTCCGGCACCGATTTGGCCTGTTTTTGCGCCTGCTTGAATTTTCGCTAATTCTGCTTGTTTGACTTTGACTTCTTTGTCGGCTTGTTGGAGGATTGCTTGAAGCCGATCGCGCGTATCGAGAACTGCTATGATTTGTCCTTGACTGACTCGATCGCCCTCTTCCACCTGCAACTGTTCGATCCTCGCTCCCTCCGACGCCGAAGGGGCCGACAATTTGATCACTTCCCCCTGCGGAGTCAACCTACCCAAAGCGGTAACGCTGGTGCGGGTGGAGGCTGGACTTGCAGCAGCCGTGGCAGCGGCCACCTTTAACTCTTCGGCTTTTCTAATTTCAGATACTTGCCAAAAACCGACTCCTGTGGTTATGAGAGTGGCAGCGATCGCTAAACCGATGACTCCTCGCCCTGGGGGTTTTAAAAATGATTTATCCTTAACCCGTGATTCCTTTCCCATGACTTATAAAGTAGGTGATTTCCTAATGAAGTTTTTTCCACCCACGGTGAAGTATTGTAAACAAATTGCAGCTATTTAGGGAAATCAAAAAGCACCTCGGTCATGTAATGTTCGGCCCAATCTTGACCGAAAGCTTTTTCGAGTACGCGGCGGGTTTTGTCGTTTTGCTGCTGCTGGGTGCAGTAGTAAATTTGAGCCTCGATAATTTTCGATTCTTCCTCCGCAGAGACTGGTTCGGAAGCTACTGCTAGTTTGCAGTGAATTTCAACGTAGGATTCAACTATGTTCAGAAATCTGCTTTCTTCTTCGATAGACTCCGGCCGCACAAACAGACAAAATTCTGAGAAAATATCCCCCCATTCAGGAATTTGGCGGGGACAAGAAAATTGGTTGACCGGCAAATTTTGCAGTCGAGTTCGGTAGGTTTCCGACAAAGTTCGACTGGGATTGAGGGGAGAAAGGTCTGCGATCGCGGCGCTAATTTGCCCTTTGCCTGCTACGATATCCGTACCGAACATCGGCAAAGCATAATTCGGTCTCGGAAACATGACGCAGTGCAGGATATCCAGCAGCGGCCCGACTTTAGCGAGTTCGAGGTGTATTTTGCGGAACTGGGGCGTTTGATAGCAGCGGTTTTCAATGATCAGTTTTTCTCCTTCCAAGCGCCCTTCTACGTATCCCAACTCAGCGGGCAGGTAGTAGGGTTCGAGGTCGAGATAGCGGTGCCATACTGCTTCCATCCGGTCTGCTAACTCGCGGATGAGGTAGTGCTGTTGCTCGCGCAGGGAAGGCTTGGATATTTCTAACATTCCTATTTATCGGGCGATAGCTTAATAAAACTTGATTCTACTGTTGCAGGATGCAGGAAAAAAGGTAGATACTTTTAAGGATATCAGCAGATCGACTTGCCGATCGAGCAAGTTTTACAGGAGATGAGTGTATGTTTGGTCTGGGATTGCCCGAATTGGGCATTATTGCGGTAGTCGCCATTCTAATTTTCGGGCCCAAGAAAATTCCTGAGTTGGGAAATGCTTTGGGAAAAACGCTGCGGAGTTTTAAGGAAGGGGTAGGTCTAGCTGAAGATGAATCTGCCCAGAAGGAAAATGAGAAGGAGGAAGAGGGGCTGCCGAAGGTTTAAATAACATTTGCAGTCAGTAACGCCCTCCGACGGAGTTTTATGAGGACGGACGTACTCACTACAAAACCTACTATTAATTACAGTTCGGGAAATTTTCCGTCTCTAACTTCTAGGGAATAATCTTTGACAGCTTGGGTAATTGTTTCGCGCAAATTGGCGTAAGCTTTCACAAAAGGCGGCTGCTTTTGTGAAAGTCCCAACAAATCAGAAGTAACTAAAACTTGTCCGTCGCAGTGCGGGCCGGCCCCGATGCCAATTGTGGGAACCGTTAATTTTTGGGTAATTTGAGCGGCTAAGTCTGCGGGAATGTGTTCTAGCACGATCGCAAAAACGCCTGCTTCTTGAAGCGCGATCGACTCTGCTATGATGCGATCGGCTGCTTGGGCCGTTTTTCCTTGTTTTTTGTAGCCGAGTTGGTGTACCGACTGCGGAGTTAAACCAACGTGGCCCATCACCGGAATTCCGGCGGATGTTAGCTGCGAAACTGTGGCGGCCATTGCTGGATATCCACCTTCTAGTTTTACCGCTTGAGCGCCGGTTTCTTTCAAAACTCTCCCGGCCGAGTGCATGGCTTGCTGGGGACTTTCCTGATAGGTTAAAAACGGCAAATCGACAACAATTAATGCTTGTTGAACACCGCGACGCACTGCTTTAGCGTGGTGCAGCATTTCATCGAGAGTGAGGGGCAGTGTTGTCTCGTAGCCCAATATGGGCATTGCCAGAGAATCGCCGACTAGGATGATATCTACGCCTGCTAGATCTATGAGTTGGGCGATCGCATAATCATAAGCTGTCAGCGCGACAATTGGTCGCCGTTGTTGTTTCCACTGAATTAATTGATGAGTCGTGACTGACATTTTAGTGCCAAAATATAATATTATCTCCCGCTATTACTTATGATATCAAATCCGGGCGATCGCAGGTTATATTATTTATCATTCGGCTATTAAAATCGCTTAAGAGTCAAACTTTCTTTCCAGCAGAGGGGGACGAAGAGTAAGATGAGAAAATTAGAGAAATTTTATACGCGAATATAACTTTGCATTCCCTCTGCTGGCAAAAGAATTAACCCTAATTTTTCAAGTCCCCTTCTCAACCCAAATCTTCCTGGATAATGAAGCCGAGTAAAGGTTCTTCTCCTGCGGGACGTTCTACACAATCATACCTGCCTTCTCGTCCAGCTACGGCAAGACCAACATTTTTGAACTGACGAAATTTTCTGGTTCCTCTTGCAGTGTTTTCTTGGATTTCACCAACTAGGGTTAAACTTAACTTAGCGATAATACAATTCAGGGTACATATTCTATGTTTTAAGAATATTTGTAACTGAGATTGCTGTTGTTCTTTATTGTTTAATTTGGGTTGACAAATGTTGCAAATTAATAGCAAAAATGCTCTCTACTTATTGAATTGCGAAGCTTCTGCCATTCTTGTTTAGAAACATCTGCACGAGTTTTGTCACCCGAGGGATCGCGGATATCCCAAATTGTATCTGCAATCCGATCGAGCGATCGCCCGTGAGAACGATAATCGAAGTCCCAGAAAGCATCACCGACGCAATCTCCTTGTGTAGTAATCATTTCTCGATCGACTGTATTGCGAATAGCATTCCATTCGCGAATGTAGGCAGAAGAATCGTCAGATCGCAATTTGCGACCTCCTAATTGAGGATTAACTCTATAAAAAAACCAATCCGTAAACCTATCCACAGCTTGAGTTCGTGATTCATAATCGCGCGCTGTAGCACTGTCTAAATTGGCAACACCGAGTACAAGGGCTATAGCTAATGCACACACCCCTAAAAACTGCGATTTTGACTTGATTGAAAGTGATTTAATTAGCACGATTAAACCCAATAAAAATTATCAATCTCCCCGATATCGCTGGTGATAAATCTTTTGTTGCCATCCATCTATAGAACAAGAACTTCCTCCTGTTTTAGGTGCGAGAGTAGATAAGCACCAATAAATTTTTCCATCAAAAATAACGCCTTTTTTGATATATTGTAACTCAGAGAGAGGTTGCCACGGTCGCTCGATATTAGACTCGTCATAATATCGATATTGTTTTCCCTTTACCTCTAAACCCTGATCCGTACCTCCCAACCAATAACGACCTTCTTCAATTATGTTTGATGACGATTTTTGTTGATGGCTATCTGTCTTTTTCTCAATCCACCAATTCCTCACAAAACGTTTTGTATTTTCAGAACCTCTTGTCGTAGCGACTATAACTAGCAGTTCTCCTTCTTGATTGATAAACTCAAAACGACAAGGCCCCTCTCCTGTACCCGAACAATCCTTAATCTCTTGATATCCTAAATCAAATAGCTCTTTAACCGAACGATCTCTGAGGTTGGGTTGACCCTGTAAGCTTGGCTGCCACCGTTGTTGAATCAGGATTTGACGGGCCTCTTCGTATGGCATACCTTGTTGAAGAGGTATTTTTTTAGGGGAATTTACAGAATTTTCAATACTGACTTGAACCTTTTCACTTAAAGCAACGATTGTTAAATTTTCTTCGGAATTATTGATGTATTTTGTTTGACTTCCTGTATCGATTTTCGCACTATTTATGCTGGGAATTTGTTGCTGTGGGGCAGCACCGGCAAAACTTGTATATCCCATGGCGATTAGTCCCATCAATGGTGCAATAATTCTGGTTGTAATAAGAGTGCGATCGCATATCCAACTTTTCCTACTCATCGGTTTAAAACCTTTCTTTTTACAGAGTTATGTAGAGATGACCTCTACTCTAGGAGTTATCTTCGATAAATGCTGCGCTGTAAGGCGTTCGACTCTCACAGTCCACAATTGGAAATATACATTTCGCGTCGAATTGCTGACCATTCACTAATGCCGATCCGATCGCTTTTGGGAATTGGCTGTCCGGTGCGTTGAGGATGGCGGCTGTAAAAAATTGTATCTGCAAGTAAATCGTAGGTTTGCTCGTATGTCTGCCCGTTAATGGTGGTGAATTCCCATCCTGTATCTCCTGGGGCGGGCCTAAAGCAGACTTCTTGTACCGACTTGACTCGCGGATCGATCGCTTCGCGCAATCTCCGCCATTGATTGCTATATTCGCGATCGCCAGCTTGGAGTTTGCGATTGTTTAACTGAGGATTAACCCTGTAGAATAAGAAATCGGTCAATCGATCGACGGCTTGTTCTCGCGATTCGGCTTTGGCTAGATTGGGGCTGATGAACGCAAGGGCGATCGCCAGAGCACCAACCATTGAAAATCTTGAGACAGACTTAATTGATAACGACTCGATTAGCATAGTGATTTGGTGTTAATTCCTACCGCCATCCCAACCACCTGAGCACGGGCACAACTAAATAATGACTAACTCCCAAACAAAGCCCGATCGCACTTCCCAACAAACCAAAAAACACAATAGAACCCCAAACTTGCAGCCAGCCGAACGTAACGTTAGACAGTGACAAAATCCCAAAGAAACTCCCCGGAAAAATGTTCCAAGCATTCAGAAACAGAAACATTCCCGTAGAGAAAACAGCCACAACCAAAGCGTGAACTAATTGATGGCTGCGCAAACCCATTCCCACAGTCACAGAGGCGATCGCAAAAGCTCCCAAAATAACCCCCTGCACGCCACTAGAAGCTGTTGCTTCCATCCAACACAAACCCGCCAACAAATAGCCCTGAGCTCCCATCAATCCAGACAGCCAATACTGTTTTTGCTGGCGAAAACTCCCTGCATCCGTCAAACCGATCGCAGTTCCCAACCCCGCAAATCCAAACAGCAGCACTTCCGGCCCCACAGCGAAAGTCATGTTAGGCATTAATTGCTGCAAACCTTCATTCAGAAAACTGGCAATTTGCGGGCCTAGAGGCGAAGCATAACCCAAAACCAAACCGCCGATCGCCCCCGCACTTCCACCAACGGCACCCAGCACCATTTCCCAGCCCGTATCCAGAGAAGCTACCACGATTTGGGCGATCGCGCCGAACAGCAAAACCGTCAAATTTGCCGTTTTTTGCGCCCCCGCCACCACTACTTGCCGGCAGAATTCTACAATAGCTTGACCCATTGGGGCGATCGCGATTTTGCCCTTACTCCTAGCATAAATCTCCTGCAAACGCGCCCGAACATCGCCAGCCGTCGCCGGACGCTGCTGCACGTTCGATCGCACCATATCGTCCAACAAATTCGCCAAAGCCGGACTCACAGATACAATGTGCCGCCACCGCAATTCTCCCGTCATCGGATCTTCAATTTCCGCCGGATACTTCCCCGTCAGCAAGTGAATGCAAGTCCGCCCGAGGGCATAAAAATCCGTCGCCGGCACCACACCGCCGCCCACAATTTGTTCCGGCGGACTGTACCCGGGCGAAATCAACCGCGTCGAACTCCGAGAATCTTTCCCCACGGATTCGACACCGCCCATCTGTTTAACTCCCCCAAAGTCGATCGCCACCAATTGCAGTCCGCCCAAACCCTTGCTTAGCAAAACTTGGGGCGATTCCGGGTCTCGCAGCATCAAATTTGAGGGTTTAATGTCGCGGTGAATAATCTGACACCTGTGCAACTCCTCTAAAATTTCCACAGCTTGACTCAGCCAACTAAACACCCATTCCTGCGGACATCCTTGAGGGTGCTCGTCGAGAACCTCTTCTAAAGTTTTGCCGTGAATCTTTTCCATTACCAAACAAGGCAGCCGCTTCGCCGCCGGATTTCCATCCCCGCCTGCAAAATTTTGGGTTTGGACGTGAAAATAACCGTCTGGATCGACTCTAGGGACGCCCGGGTGCCGCAAAAGTGCCAAAACCCAAGCTTCTTGCTCGAACAGTTTCAGCGCTTTCGCGGAAGTTTCGAGCAACACTTTCAGGACGCGCTCGGTTTGAGTTTCTGTGTCCCAGACTGTGAAAATTGCTGCAAAGCCCCCGGAACCGAGGCTTTCTAGAGGCAGGTAGCGATTTTTTAGTCGCAGCGGAGCCCCGCAACTATGACAAAAATTGTTGCCCCAAGTCTGAGGGTAGGGCCTTGGGCAATCTGGATTGATGCAGTGAACGGCTTTTGAAGGGGGGTGAGGCACAACCAGAGTAAAAATGGGGCTAAATATCCATACTAGACTTACGCGCAGCTAACGCAGAAACCCGGTTTTCAGCGAGGTTAAATGGCTGTAACGGCGGATTTGGTTTGAGAAACGAGCTTACTCTTGCTGCACAAGTCCTGTCCATATTATGTGGTATGCTGTCGATTTTTGAGTTGACGGTCTGGAAGTCGCGGGATTTTAGATTTTAGATTTTGGATTTTGGATTTTAGATTGCATACAGGATTGCTGTTGAGATCGATCTCAACTGCCATCCACAACTTTAGGTATTTCTAACTACTTAGCCCAGACCCATTACCCCTTACTAATTCTGATTTTTAAGTATTAAATTCTTTACATAAACCGTATTGATTCGCTGTTCGGCTCGCTGCACCATATCTTCCGCTCAAGCGAAATTCCTCCCTGCTCTGCGATCCCCAGCCTTTCCTCCTGCATCCTTCGCCGCTGGCTTTTCATAAGATATGTTACAAATATTTGCCTAATGTAAAGCAAAATAAATAATACTTATGATGATTAAAAGAATATTAAAATTTGAGAACGCCACTTTATTGATATATTTTTAACAGCCTGCGATCGGGCAAAAAAATTAAGCGAATACTAGGAAGCGAGATATGGCTTACGCGCAAACCCAAACTCAATCAAAGGCTGGGTATAAAGCCGGAGTTCAAGACTATAAACTAACGTATTACACGCCGGACTACACCCCAAAGGATACAGATGTTTTGGCGGCTTTCCGGGTAACACCGCAGCCGGGAGTACCCCCTGAAGAAGCAGGCGCTGCTGTGGCTGCTGAATCTTCCACAGGTACATGGACAACTGTGTGGACTGACCTCCTGACCGACCTCGACCGCTACAAAGGTCGCTGCTACGACATCGAGCCAGTTCCCGGTGAAGACAACCAGTACATCTGCTTCATTGCTTATCCTTTGGATTTGTTTGAAGAAGGTTCCGTCACCAACTTGCTGACCTCTTTGGTCGGTAACGTGTTCGGTTTCAAAGCTCTGCGCGCTCTGCGGTTGGAAGACTTGCGGATTCCCATTGCTTACCTGAAAACCTTCCAAGGCCCTCCTCACGGTATTACCGTTGAGCGGGACAAATTGAACAAGTACGGCCGTCCTTTGCTGGGTTGTACAATTAAGCCCAAATTGGGTCTGTCTGCTAAGAACTACGGCCGTGCCGTTTACGAAGTTCTGCGCGGCGGTTTGGACTTCACCAAAGACGACGAAAACATCAACTCGCAACCGTTCATGCGCTGGCGCGATCGCTTCCTGTTCGTTCAAGAAGCTATTGAAAAAGCTCAAGCAGAAACCGGCGAAGTCAAGGGTCACTACCTCAACGTAACAGCCCCCACCTGCGAAGAAATGATGGAGCGGGCTGAGTTCGCTAAGGAAATCAAAACCCCCATCATCATGCACGACTACCTGACCGGTGGTTTCACTGCTAACACCACCTTGGCTAAATGGTGCCGCCGCAATGGTATTTTGCTGCACATCCACCGCGCCATGCACGCAGTTATCGACCGTCAGAAAAACCACGGTATCCACTTCCGCGTGCTTGCCAAGTGCTTGCGGATGTCCGGCGGCGACCACCTGCACTCCGGTACAGTTGTGGGTAAACTCGAAGGCGAAAAAGGCATCACGATGGGCTTCGTAGACTTGATGCGCGAAGACCACATCGAAGAAGACCGCAGCCGCGGTATTTACTTCACCCAAGATTGGGCCTCCATGCCCGGTGTCATGCCGGTTGCTTCTGGTGGTATCCACATCTGGCACATGCCGGCTTTGGTGGAAATCTTCGGCGACGACTCCTGCTTGCAGTTCGGCGGCGGCACCTTGGGTCACCCTTGGGGTAATGCACCTGGTGCAACTGCTAACCGCGTTGCTTTGGAAGCTTGCGTCCAAGCTCGTAACGAAGGCCGCAACTTGATGCGCGAAGGCGGCGACGTGATCCGCGAAGCTTGCAAATGGTCTCCTGAACTGGCTGTTGCTTGCGAACTCTGGAAAGAAATCAAGTTTGAGTTCGAGGCAATGGATACCCTTTAAGGATTTTTGGTTGGAGATTTTAGGTTTTAGGTCGCAAACTTGCTAGGAAGTCTTTATCTTTGAAGAAGATTTACAAGTAAGTTTGCATCCAAAATCTAAAATCCAAAATCTAAAATTTGAGGGGGCTGGGGTCAAAATGGATCTCAAACAAGTTGCGAAAGACACCGCTAAGGTGCTGGCAAGTTACCTAACCTATCAATCCGTGCGGATGGTGGTCGCTCAGTTGAGCGAAACCAATCCTCCTTTGGCAATCTGGTTGAACGACTTTTCCACGAAGGCCAAAATCCAAGATGGAGAAGCATACATTCAAGAGTTGCTGAGGGAAAATCAAGATTTAGGATTTCGGATCATGACTGTGCGAGAGTATCTGGCTCACGATGTGACAGAATATTTGCCAGAAATGGTTTGTACTGGCATTCAACAGGCGAATATGGAACACAGACGCCAGCATTTAGAGCGAACTACGCAACTTAATTGGTCTGTTTCTAGCAGTAATCCTGAAACATCAATAGATTCTGAACCGAATCTGGATAATTTGTCGAGTTAATCGATCGACAAGTGCGATCGAACACACACCTTAGAGATACAAAAAATGAAGACTTTACCTAAAGAGCGTCGTTACGAAACTCTGTCCTATTTGCCCCCGCTGACAGACGCGCAAATTGCCAAGCAACTCCAGTACATCTTGGATCAAGGCTACATTCCCGGCGTAGAATTCAACGAAACCTCTGCCGCTGAAATGCGCTACTGGACTCTGTGGAAGTTGCCTTTGTTTGGTGCTCGCAGCGTCAAAGAAATCATGACAGAAGTTCAAGCTTGCCGTCAAGACAATCCTACTTGCTACATCCGCGTCATGGGTTTTGACAACGTGAAGCAGTGTCAAGTGCTGAGCTTCATCGTGCACAAGCCGAACACCAGAGGCTACTAAAAAGTATTGGCTGGCTAATCTAAATTTTAGGTTAACAGTCATTTCAGATTTGAGGCGGAGAATTTTCTCTGCCTCTTTTTTTATGTTTGTACTAAGGACTTTAGTCCTTCTTCTTCCTTCTGCTATAGCTTACAAATAGCTTTTAAAACTTGCAGCAACAAAACTGAAGGTTCGGGTTCCATCAAAGTCAAAAATGGCATTAGCTGATAGGTTGGGGGATTTCCTCTGCGGATATTGACGAATTGATAAAACTCTCCGCTAGTCGCCAGCCCCCAAACAGACTCTTGATATTCTAAACTTTTATAGGCGTAAGTTAGGAGTTGGGGCAAACCTGCGCGGGGAGCAATTAGACTATTTTTAGATTCTACTACTAAAATCCAAAATGGTATATCAGCGCTGGGGGGGTGACAAAGAGGCCTAGGACATAGACAGAATCAGGGTTGCAGCCCGCATAGCTTGTTGATAAAAGCGACGTTTATTTCGAGTTAACTTGCGTTTACTGTTCCACTTCATCAGAATATTGTTCGAGATAATTAACCCACTTTTCTCCATCTAAGCCAACACCAAATGTACTCCGTCTTCGATATCTTTTTTTAGGTTCTTGACGCCGACATACATATTTTCCTACCTGCTTTTTCTGAAGTTCAGTACCTTCAAATATTGCCAAACTATAGGCGAGTGTCATCAGCAGAATCATGTTAATCAGTCGGTTGCCTTTTAAGCTAGTTCCTTCCAGATCGTAGCCTCCTGTTTTACAATCTCGAAACATTTCTTCGATACCCATCCGTTGCTTGTAAGCATCGATCGCTGCCCGCAACGACCCTAAATCTGTGAGTATAAACCACGCTTCATCAACCTGCCATGCCCCATAGTTTCTTTTCCACTTACAAGCAACATCAAATCCAGTGGCAGGTTGAGTTTTTCTCACTCTTTTACCTTTAAAATATAAAGAGGTTCCCGGCACTATTCCTAATTCATCTAATCGCTGCCAAACTAAATGCTCTGTTTCGATACAATGATTCCTCTTCAGTCTTAAGCAAAAAGACACACCCTTTTCCTTGAGCCAGTTTCCTAAGTCTACCGAACAAAATTCACGGTCTCCTAAAACGATGACTTTATATTCTGAAAATAACGGTAAAACTTGCTGTAGATTTGTAGTCTGTTCCTCGAAGTTGCTGCTCCCCAATTTGGGCAACAATGACCAGTATAATGGAATTGCTCTTCGCTCCCAGATTAAGCTAACCATAAAGAGATTAATGCACCCCCATTAACTGCGGTCGATTGCAATTGATAAACGAGTACCAATGCGGCAATAAGTGGTCAACCAATAAGTAATTAAGGGGAACCAAATTAATGAAATAGTTAAGTTTGGTAAATCCAGAAATCTTTGTAGTTTTCTACGCCGACTTTCCGTTGTAATTGGGTAAGGAAATACCCGTGCCAGTCGTTCTAATCTCACTTGTTTTTCTGATTGCATCACAGATAGCAAAGTTGTCATTACAAGAAACTGAGCTGATGTCAGTTGTTTTTTTAAATGAGTCTGGTAAAATGTTGGTATCATTATTTTTTGGATAGGCAAGCGTGTAACAATTATGCTGCCTATCTTTTTTGAGCAGCGGATTGGCTCAATCCTCACCACCTCTGGGTTTCAGGCTGGTTGTCACCCCCCAGATATCAGCGGCAATTTGTTTCTCTTTATTGATTGCTAAAATTTCAAATCTGCCTGTAATCGTTGTGTCTTCATCTTCTATAGTTATGTTAGCAATGTTTGGTTCTAGACTCATCTTGATTGGGTGGCGGTAGAAGCCAGCCAATCGCATTAAGGGAAACGTAGTTAAAGCTTGTACCAGTCCTTCAGAGACTCTTTCCACTGAGAGGTATTCGCGAAAATCGTTCCGGATTTGGGCGAGTTCTAACTGTTCTATCTCTGTTAAGGATTCTAAGGATAAAAAAATGGTGTACGTGTCATTATTAAGCTGCTCTTGGAATTTCAAAAATTGACTGACTTCACCGAGAGTTATATTTTTGG
Organism: Microcoleus sp. BROC3; assembly: GCF_036702515.1. Taxonomy (NCBI): domain Bacteria; kingdom Bacillati; phylum Cyanobacteriota; class Cyanophyceae; order Oscillatoriales; family Microcoleaceae; genus Microcoleus; species Microcoleus sp. BROC3. The sequence goes on along the minus strand of NZ_JAUBTQ010000002.1, from coordinate 185,317 downwards.
CGTTAATAGTTGTTGTCATGTTTGATAGTTATTAAAGTTTTAGTTAGAATTATAACATAGAGATTGTGATAGTCAATTTGTACCATTTTTAGAACAGGCAAGATGCCTGTTCCACGACATATTAATTTTTTTGTGGGGCGGGCATCTTGCCCGCCCATGAAAGTGACAAATGGGATAACTGCGAACCTAATCTATCCTTTCCATTACAATTCCATCAACTATTTCATAACCCCAATTAGAGTTGCGATTTGCCAACTGCTCGGCCATATCGCATTCGCCTAAATTGCAGAGTTCAACTAACATTTGATATGCTTCATCTCTTTCTCGCTGCAACCTTTCCCCCCGCAGGTTTTCTCTCTCTTCCTCAGAAGGATTTGGTCGCTCTTCTCCCAGCGGATTGATATTGCTAATTCGTTTCATATCAGCCTCATTAAAAAGGGATAGATTCTACGATTTCACCGTCAACTATTTCGTAGCCCCAGTCGGGGTTTGCAGCGATTTGTTTTTCAACTATACTTCTGCCGAGAGGAGTTTGGTAAGCTTTTTGCAAAGAGGAAATACTGGGGATTTCGGCGGCGGTTGGTGGCTCTTTTTGTTCGAGTTTTGGCGGTTCTGGAATCGGGTCGGATGTGGATTGATTCAGGGCAAATTGCGGCGCGATCGCCCCTAACTTCCGCATGACGCTATCCTTGGTGATTTGCGGTTTTTCGTTGAAGGAAGAGGGCAGATATGGTGTGTCAACGCCCTGGTTTTTGGCTTTTAGTGCATCATCAGCAATACGATCGCACTTTCGCAAAAATCCCTCCCACAAATCTTTGCCCAAAACCGGGTTTCTCAAATCAGCACGGGCTTTAGAGACTGCTGCTTCCAGCGGTTCTCCTTTGTGGACGTAATACTGAATTCGCTCCTCTTCAAAAGCAGGATAAGGCACTTCCGGCTCGATTTCCCAATCCCGCTTGACTTTCTGACTTTCTCCTAAAGGAATTCCGGCGATAAATTCCTCCCAAAAAGTCGAGGTTAAGCCTTTTGTCATGCTGTCAATAATTTTAAATGCCCATCCAGAAGGATTGCCAAATCCTAAGTTGCGCTCTTGAGCATATGCTTCTAAAGCTCGCTGAAAGTTGTGCAGTTGTTCTTGGGAATTCCAAGGGCCGCTAAATCGGTAATTCGGGGTGACAGCAACGGCTATTTGCTGGCGGGGTTGCCCGAAATATTTGTCGGTTTTAACTACATGATTTGGGGGTGATGTTTCGCGGAAGATTTCTACAGGGTGATTGTTGTTTTCGCGACTTATCGGTGTTATAATATCTGGCGGATTCGGTGTCCAAAAGTTATTGAGTTTTTCCTCGAAAGCGTCAATGTCCGCCCAGAGTTCTAGGGTGTCCGTGTTGGGATTTGTTAATTTTTCTTTCAGGAGCGATCGCACTTTGAGCAGGCGTCTCGCGAGTTCTTGTTCTTCGTGATTCAAACCAGTGGCTTTTTCTATTTCGCTGCTGTTGGTGTTTACCCATTCGCCGGAGTTGGACTTTTGTGATTGCCATTGCAATAATTGGCAAAGAAAAATACTCGCCGCGACTCCGCCGGTAATTGGGGCGAGTTTGGGATAGTAGATGGCGGGGTTTCCTAGATTTCCTAAAAATATTCCTATTTTCATTTTGTATATTCTTAATTCCCTTGAATCTTAGGGTTATTATTGGCGCAGCTTAGCTTGAATTCTAGGGGGGGCATCGGGGCAGCTTACCTCGACTAAACTAGCATGGAGAAACTTAAGATTTTCTTTAAGCTTCTGTCTATTCCTGACTGAATGGAGTTTCTAGAGTAAAAACGGGGATCGCTTATTCGATCGCCTGATTGACAGGACTGAGTTAAACGTAATAATAAATTATTTACTGTACAGCTTCTGCCAAAATGAATCCAGAACGCCAAGAGGCTTATTTGAACTTAATCGAGCGAGTGCTTACCTGTCCCAACGGCCAAGAGCCAGAGGTTTTGAGTTCGCGTTCCGATTTAATTGATGCGGGATTTGTGCAAATGCTAATCCAGATATCGGCTTCTATGGCGCGGGAAGGTGACGAAGATACTGCTAATTTTTTAGTGCAACTTGCTCGTTTGCTGGGGAAATCTTTGGGTTTGTCGCCGGATTTGAGGCCGGCTGGGTACAGTAGTGCAAAGGGGTAGAGAAAAAGTGCGATCGCCTCGTTGTATCATGTTTTGAGAAATGAGGGCGATTCCCTACCCTTCGGGATAGCTTTGCTACACCTAATTTTTAAATGCAGCTATGGCTTTACAGTTTATATTCGAGAGGCTCGCAAAAATCATTCACCCCAGTTTTAAATACATAAATAATCACCGAAGTCACCAAAATATCGGGGCAAATTTTTGCTGCAACTAAATCTCTAAATGCAGCATTCAATTGTCCGTTTGTCAACTCTTCTTTAACCTCTGATTTGCAGATAGCAACGCGGCATCTTTTGGCCAATCCGTCTAACCAATTTTCCGAGATATTCGGTTCTTGTCCGGCTTGAATTGCTAGAGATATCGCTGCATCTTCGATGTTACCTTCGCAATCTTCGATTGCATCTAGGGCTTTTAGCGCTTCGGGATATTCGGCTAATTGTGAGCGAAATTGGGCAATTTGTTGTGAGGTAATAATCACCATATTATTTTCCTGTGTTCTCTGCTGGCGGGATAAGTTTAGCAATTAAAGGTGATATTATAGCATTTTTTTTTGAGGTTGGGATTGATTGTTTGAATTTGCTCGCTGGTGCAATAGTTCAATGTGCTTGAAACCCCCGTCTCATAGCGGAGTCCGACGAGGGTTGAAACCCCAGTCTCATAGCTGAAGTCCTCTCAAGAGGACTGATGAGAAGGATTTCAATGGTAATTAATCATGTTCAAAATGTTAGATTGCGCTGTGGCGAAGTCCGACGAGGGTTGAAACCCCCGTCTCATAGCTGAAGTCCTCTCAAGAGGACTAATGAGAATGATTTCAATGGTAATTAACAATGTTCAAAATGTCACCCTTAATTAACATTGTGCACATCTTCAGTCCTCTTTCAGAGGACTTTCGCTATGAGACAGGGGTTTCAACCCTTGGCGGACTATGGGACTGACGACAAATCCCGATCGCCTTTTCAACCTCTGGCGGAGTATCGGACTGACGACGAATCCCGGCAATTGTTGCTACAATCAAAAAAACCAACCGCCTCAAAATCTCCCCAATGTTGGATAAAATATGGCGATTCCTCAAACAATTAATTCAGCAGGTGTTCCGCACTTTTTCCCAGGATTTTAACCCCCCCTGGCCCCCCCTTGGTAAGGGGGGGGAACAAGAAGGATCAAATCTTTCTTCCCGCCTTAGCAAGGGGGGACAGAAGGGGGTTCCTCAAACTTTGACTGATGCGGAATACGAGGCGAAGTTGATGGAACTTCTCGAAGGGGTGAATGAGGGCTGGGGAAGAGGGGATGTTGCGGAATTCTTACTCGCAAAACGCATTAAAAATGGTGAATTGGCGGCTTGGTTGCGGAGGTTTGAGGCTCGATTGTTGGAGGGCAGGCAGGGGAATACAGCGTCTGCGGATGCGGTGGTATCGCTTCCGGAATTGGCGCGCAGGTTGGAGTTGTTGGGTAGAGTTGCGGGTGGGGAATTGGGAGAGTGCGCGGGGAATGTTGGTAGGGAGATTTTGGTTGAATTTCCGTCATCTTCGGTTGAGGGGGATGAGGTTGTCGATCGATCGGCTGAGGGGTGGTACGAGCGAGGTAATGAACACGGTAATTTAGGACAATTTGAAGAAGCGATAGATTCTTACAACCAGGCAATTGCTCTCAAACCAGACTACCACCAAGCTTTCAGGAACCGAGGTAGAGCACAGAGTGATTTAAGACAATTTGAAGAGGCGATCTCCTCCTACGACAAAACCTTAGAAATCAAACCAGATTTATACGAAGCCTGGATTAGCAGGGGCGATGCACTGAATAATTTAGGAAGGTTTGAACAAGCGATAGCCTCCTACGACAAAGCCTTAGAAATCAAACCAGATAAACACGAACCCTGGTATAATCGGGGCGTTGCACTGAGTAATTTAGGAAGATT
>NZ_JAUBTQ010000002.1:86609-181124 GCF_036702515.1 Microcoleus sp. BROC3 | reverse complement strand
AGAAGAAGCGATAGCCTCCTACGACAAAGCCTTAGAAATCAAACCAGATAAACACGAACCCTGGTACAGTCGGGGCAATGCACTGAGTAATTTAGGAAGATTAGAAGAAGCGATAGCCTCCTACGACAAAGCCTTAGAAATCAAACCAGATAAACACGAACCCTGGTACAGTCGGGGCATTGCACTGAATAAGTTAGGCAGATTAGAAGAAGTGATCGCCTCCTACGACAAAGCCTTAAAAATTAAACCCGATAAACACGAAGCCTGGTACAATCGGGGCATTGCACTGAATAAGTTAGGCAGATTAGAAGAAGCGATAGCCTCCTACGACAAAGCCTTAGAAATCGAACCAGATAAACACGTACCCTGGTACAATCGGGGCAATGCACTGCATGATTTAGGAAAGCTAGAAGTAGCGATAGCCTCCTACGACAAAGCCTTAGAAATTAAACCAGATTATCACGAACCCTGGATTAATCGGAGTATAGCAGTCAGCATCACACCTAGACATAACCAGCCAGTCTATGATATATTACAGGTACAATTCCCTAATTCTCCACCAGTAATAAGAACTCTCTTAACTCACAACCTGAAACAGCGTGGCTATGAAGGAGAAATATTAACATTACAAGCAGGCTTAGAATATTGCCAAAAAAACACCCACACCGAAGGATATGGAGAACTTCATCAAGCACTAGGAAATGCTCACTACGATCGCGGAAAACTTAATTCTCGCAACACCTATTGGAATAAAGCCGCCGCCAGCTACAAAGAAGCACTCAAAACTCTAATACCAGATGCTTTTCTGAAACTGCATCTAGAAGTTTTGCAGGATTTAATCAAAACTTTAGTCAGCCTCAAAAAAACCGAACAAGCCAATAAACTACAGCGAGATGCAACCCATTTATTGCAGCGCTTGCTCAAAGCTAAAAACTATTCGCAACTCACCCAAAAGCAACTCACCGACAAATTAGTTAGGTTTGAACAGTTAACGGTAAATATATTCATCGAGTCGGGGCAATTTGCCCAAGCCTTAGCAACAGCAGAAACCGATAAAAATGTCTGCATATCTTGGCTGCTGGATGCCTTGCCAATTCCCCTTTACCAAACAGAAGAGACAGTCACTCACTCACAAATTCAGCAACTTCTCAATCCCACAACTGCCGCAATTTACTGGCATCTCAGCGACGCATCCCTGACAACATTCATCATTAAATTCGAGGGCTTGTTGTCTCCCGAAAACTGTTTGAGCGATTTTCCCGATCAATTTGAAGAATGGCTGAAAAAGTGGAATCAACAATACACCGATTATCAATCTCAGGAGAAAACAAGCCAACAAAATCATCCTTGGCGTGCGGGAATGGCAAGTAAATTTGCCAGACTCAAGGAAATCCTGAAAATTGATGTCATTGAACAGCAATTAGAGGGGATTACCCACTTAATTCTGATTCCTCACCGGGACTTGCACCGCTTCCCAATTCATGCTTTGTTTGGTGGTGATTTTGTGGTTAGTTATTTGCCTAGCGCGGCAGTTGGGATTAATTTGCAACATCGGTTTACCCCCCCCAACCCCCCCCTTGCTAAGGGGGGGGCTAAAGAGGAAGTTGGGATTAGTTTGCAACATCAATTTACCCCCCCCAACCCCCCCCTTGCTAAGGGGGGGGCTAAAGAGAATACTCCAGTCTCCGCCTCACAAACCGAGACATTGAACACTCCTGTCCCCCCCTTAGCAAGGGGGGCTAGGGGGGTTCTTTCCATCCTCAGCATCGAAAATCCCCACAGCGTAATTACCGATAAAAACGGTCAACAAAAAAGATTCGCCCCTCTCCCCGCCGCCGAAATCGAATCGGAAATTATTTGCCGAATGTTTCCCAACTCTACCCGACTGGGAGAAGACGCAGCCACCCTCGATGAAGTCGAAAGATTATTGCAACAGCCGCACGATGTTTTTCACTTCACCGGCCACGGCAGCTATAATTTTGATAATCCCCTCGAATCGACTTTATACTTAAGCGGCAACCACCGATTAACAGTCAGAGAACTTATCAAACATGACCTCAGCAACTACCAATTAATCTGCCTTCCCGCCTGCGAAACCGCATTGACTGACAAACAAACAATTCTCGCCGAATATGTAGGATTAACTAGCGGTTTTATGCGCGCGGGAGTTGGCTGTGTCGTCAGTACCCTGTGGCCCGTAGAATCGGGTGCGAGTACGTTATTAATGATTTATTTTTACGAACAGTGGGGAGAAGCCCGCCAACCCATGCGCGTTGCTTTAAAAAATGCTCAAAAATGGCTACGAGAAGCCACCCGCGAGGATTTAGCGGCCTGGTATCAAGGGGAAATTGACAATATTTCCGCAAACAGCGCCGAACTTTCTGAAGTTAAATTTATGCTGAACCGATTCTTTAACAGGAATCGCGAAGCGTTGGCTAAAATGGAATTAGACCCACCTTATCAGCATCCCTACTATTGGGCTGCTTTCACTATCACAGGATTATGAACGACACGCAAGACGAGATTTTTAAAGCTTTTATTGTCGCGCTATTGCAACAAACTGAACCGTTACCTGCCGCCGTCCAATCCGAGTGCAATAAAATAGGTGAAAGTTTGACAATTATCGATATCGAAAGACTTGCCGAATTGCATCCCCCTTTGCTGGCTGCTTATAACGAAGCTGATGGTTGGTTAGTGAATCATAGCAACGAACGCAACAAAGGACCTCTGCCGAATGCTGAATTTGAAATAAACAACACTACTAACCAAATTGATAACATCTGTAGCGACATCAGCGATTTGCCAGATTTGCCAGAAATTATCAAGAAAATCGAGGCAAAAGTCCAGCCGCGCGGGTTTGGAGGATTCCTCAGAAAGATTTTGCAAGCTAGGGACTCAGTGAAAGCAAGTCGAGATACAATCTTATTGTCGATCGCAGATGGATTTGTCCATGAGTAAGGAAAATTGGCTAATCTACCCGACTGTCGATTTATTTGTCTACGATTTAGCAGACGGTATCGGGCAAAATGAGGACAAGATTAGCCAAAACCGCCAACAGTTTTGGCAAAAGATTTATGGCGACAAAATCTCTGCCCCGCAGCTAGCAAAACTCAAACAAGCTGAAACTGAAACTGCTGAGTATATCGAGTTACTTGGCGACAAAAAATTAGAAGCATTTGAGTCTCCCCTCGATGGCTACGCTTATCCCGTCAAAATTGGCGATACCTATGCGGCACAATTTGACTTGTCTGGGAAAATAGAAACTGACGGGAACAAGAAATTTGAAGCCAAAGAAATCGACTGTTTAGGATGGCTGCAACAACAAGTAATTTCCCGCGTCAATCCACCGGCTACCATCGGTCAAAGTTGGCTGGTGTGGGGACAGTTGACTGCTGATGACCAAGATGCTTTAATAACAGCTAGAAATTGCTACAACAAACTCAATCTATTCCTGAATGCTAAATGGGATAGAGACTTAAAAGCTGACGGTAAATTTTTAGGTGCTGATTTTTACGAATTGTGGCTACCTCCGGGAGATAGGGGCAATATTGGCGACAATCATCACGTCTTAATTTGCTTGTTTCCTTACAATAATGGGCAAGCTATTGGCGAGATTAGCAAGACTGTCGCTAAACTTTACGTGCATTTAATGCGAGTGTTTGTCTTCCGCAACAAAGTGATTTGGGCTTACACTCAAAGCCGCCAACTTAAGGCTGACTTGAAAGATGCTTCGCGGAATATTCAAGACATTGTTAACAAATTGCCGGAACAGGTGAATGCGCCGAAAGTTGACCTGAAAGAATTGCAGCAAAGTTTAGTTAATTCCTTGACAATTTTCTCGGTTTATGCTAATTATATCAGCAGATTGGAAGAGCAAGAAAATACAATCAAAACTAATCTTAAAAATTATAAGAGACGGCTGGAAACTATCGGTAAGGAAATGGGAAGTGATGCCGAAGCTTTCAAGTTTATGGGAAGTTTCAGCGATTTTGCTGAGGAGAAGTATGTTTGGCAAGTGGCGGCGGATAATCGGAGTTTGACTGCGGGTTTGAGGTTGTTGGAAAATGCGATTCAAACGATTGAGGGGATTATTGAGATTGAGAGGGCTAAGAGCGATCGCACTTTGAATGTTACAATTGGGGTTGTGGGTGCGGGAATTGGCACCAGCGGAGTAGCAGCCAGCGTTTATGCTAGTCAAATTAAAAGTCCGGCCAGCTCCTCAAATCCGATGGATGTAAATGTGGTTTTTGGGTTGAGTATGGGTTTAGGAATTGTAGCAGGTGTTTTGGGTGCGATCGTCCTAATCGCGATCGGCAAAAAATGGCGCTAAAATAGATTAGCGATTTTAAATAAATCCGCGATTGAAATCGCTTCTTGTCAAACGAAGTCCGCCTGCGCGGACTGAATAGAAGAGAAGAGAGGAGAAATAATAAAATGACAACCGTTACTTTAAACTTAGATACTGTCGAACTAACAGACGAACAGTTTTACCGTTTATGCCAGATGAATCGAGATTGGCAATTTGAACGGACTGCTAAAGGAGAAATTATTATTATGTCACCCGTAGGCGGAGTCAGCGGCAATCGAGAAGCCGATTTAATTACAGAGTTGGGCTTGTGGAACCGTCAAACGCAGCTAGGGAGAGTGTTTAGTTCTTCCACAATTTTCCGGTTGCTCAATAATGGCGATCGATCGCCAGACGCAGCTTGGGTTAGCTTAGAAAGATGGTCGGCTTTAACAGAAGAACAACAAGAGAAATTTCCGCCAATCTGTCCTGATTTTGCCATTGAATTACGATCGCCCCCAGACCCGCTGCAGCCGCTTCAGGAGAAAATGCAGGAGTATCTAAACAGTGGTTTACGCTTGGGTTGGTTAATTAATCCTCTAGACGAACAAGTGGAGATTTATCGCCCTTCTCGCGAAGTAGAGATTGTACAATTTCCTGTAAGTTTATCGGGAGAAGATGTCTTGCCCGGATTTGTGCTTAATTTGCCGATGATTTGATATTGTATCAAACTTTTTCTGTTTCCAACTGTATTTTCTTTGGACAAATATCATCATCGTACCACCCAGTCAAAGCCACCGCCAAAGCATCCGCCGCATCGTCGGGTTTCGGAATATAACCCAACTCTAACTCCCGCGCCACGGCCTCTTGCACTTCGGATTTATCCGCATTACCGCGTCCGGTCAAAGCTTGCTTAATTTGAGCCGGCGTAAACTCGAACAGCGGCACTCCACACTGCGCCAATACTAGCGTCAAAACGCCCCGCGCTTGCGCTACAAGTATTGTATTTCCCATCTTGTAAAAGAACAGTTTTTCGGCAATTGCTATCTCAGGTTTAATCTGTTCAATTACCTCGTGCAAATCGTCGTAAATTGTTTTCAAGCGCTGTCCCATTTCCTGTTTTGGGGTTGTTTGTATAACGCCGCAATCAATCAGGGAAACGCTGTTTTTATCTTGTTTGCCCGGTACAATTTGACAGGAAATTGCCCCGTAGCCGAGATTTGCCAAGCCCGGATCTAATCCTAAAATTCGTTTTTCCATTGCCAGAATTAGTAATTGGGAATGGGGAATAAGGTATGAAAATTTGGGAAGGTTTCATCACCACCAATTACCCATTTCCAATTACCAATTACCAATTACCCCTCAGTTGTTTCTAGGCCGAATACCCGATCGAACACTTTAGTCACTTTATACCCCGAATCTATTGATTCTAGCGGGTCTTTCCGCAACCGGTGCCGCAAACACAGAGTCATCACCCGGCGGATATCGTCCACAGTCACCTCTGTGCGGCATTCCAAAGCCGTGAAAGCTTTCGCAGCCCGATTTGTCACCAAATCGCCCCGCAGCCCGTCTACGTCCAATTCAGCGCAGACTTGGGAGATTTTTACCCGCAACTCTCGATCGATAGTTACCGATTTCAACCTTTCCTGAGCTTCCACCAACTTCTGCTGCATATCATCTTGTTCGTGCTGATATTTCGCGAGAAACTCCGGCGGATTTTGGTCAAAACTCGATCGCTGTTCGACAATTTCCACTCTTAAATTCGGGTCTTTTACAGTCCGAATTTCCGCGTGCATCCCGAATCTGTCGAGCAACTGCGGCCGCAATTCTCCTTCTTCTGGATTGCCGGAACCGATGAGAATAAACTTAGCCGGGTGGCGGATCGAAATGCCTTCTCTTTCAACAGTATTCCAACCGCTGGCGGCCGAGTCGAGCAAAACATCGACTAAATGATCGTCGAGCAAATTGACTTCATCAACGTACAGAATGCCGCGGTTCGCTTTAGCTAAAAGCCCTGGTTCAAAAGCTTTAACACCTTCCGACAAAGCTTTCTCGATGTCGATCGTACCGCAAACTCGGTCTTCGGTAGCGCCCAGAGGCAAGTCTACCATTTGGACTTTTTTGCGGGCGATTTTAATGTCAGTTTGAGATAAAGTGCGATCGCGCACCTCATCGCTCATCAAATCTGGATCGCTGGGATGACTGTTAAAAGGATCGTCAGCCACCACCTCAATTTCCGGCAGCAAGTCAGTGAGGGCGCGGATTGTGGTAGATTTACCAGTACCTCGATCGCCCATAATCATCACCCCGCCAATTTTGGGATCGATGACATTCAACAGCAGCGCCAGTTTCATCTCCTCCTGGCCAACAATCGCAGTGAAGGGAAAAACAGCGCGGCGCGCTGGGGTAGCGGTAACGGTTGGTAGAGCGCCCGCATTTAGGGTATTGCTGACTTCGGCAGTAGGACTCACAGGATAACTCAAAATATAATAATTGCTTGTTTATTGTGACATACAAGCGGACAACAGTCGATCTGCTGCCTTGAAATCCAAGTACAGAGTTTGTCTGATTCCTCTCAAAACCCCGCCAAAAACAGACTATTTCTGAGACACAGAACGCGCAAACTCTAAAATTTGTTGCTGACGTTCGTCTGACAAACGTTCAACCATCGCAGCTAATAGCTCAGATACAGACAACCAACGCCTTTCTTTCGACTTCCAAACAACTAAAAACTGCTCGGTAGACAGAGTACACAAAGCTCTCGTTTCGCCAGAGCGATCGCTAAATTTTACCTCGTAATTTCCATCATCGTAACAATCTACAATTGTCCTTCTAACACCCTGGTGCAAATTAGATTCAGGCAATGTTACTAACAATTAGACTACATCAAATAATTCTTGCACGATCGTGCTTTCCTCCGAACGAATTATGAATAAATTCAATGTATTGCTCAATTTCCTCAGCCGCGCAACTGACTCCATTCTGCCAAAGTTCATATTCACTGATATCGATATCTTCATTCCAAACCAGTGCATAACCACCAGGTTCAATTTTAAAATTTCTTAAAAAGCCAGGATTGCTTAACATCGCCAACCTCGGATTTTCTAATAACTTAGAGATGTTATATTTCTTGATTTCAAGATTTGGAAACTTGACCATCAAGGTGTTATCGTCAATAGCTTTAGCAGAAACAATGCGCTCAGATTTTATAAAAAAATCACAGTTATTTTAATGGCGGAAGTTTACTAAACTCTTGACTATTCCACATATCCAGCAGTTCTTTCTGGTACAAGGTAGCCCATTCTATTACCAGCTTTTGAGCCAGATTCGGTAAATCTCATTCAATAATTTCTAAAGATTCAATGCCGATCAAAGCATTATACTCACCGTAAACTGCGTGAAAATGAGGCGGTGGACGATCTCCAAAGAAAATTTTGATAATTATTCCGTAAAATCGTGCGACTTCTGGCATCAAGCTTTTCTAAACTACGATATGAGGATTATTGTATATGAACCAAGAACAAGAATAACCCACAACTACCACTGCGGCTCGGAAGCCATCAAAGCAGTCGCAGCCTGGCTCGGTAACGGCTTAGCAAAAAAATAACCCTGACCGTATTCGCAGCCGATCGACCTTAACTTAGCCAACTGTTGCGCCGTCTCCACACCCTCAGCAATCACATCCATACCCAAAGCGTGAGCCAGCGCCACAATCGTCCGCACGATCGCCACATTCTCCCCCTCGCTTTCGATCTCCATCCGCCCCACAAACGACTTATCAACCTTCAAAGTATCCGTAGGAAACCGACTCAAATAACTCAACGACGAATAACCCGTGCCAAAATCATCAATTCCCAATTTGACATTTAGCGCCTTCATGTGCTTTAAAACCGCGATCGCCGACTCCACATCCTCCATCACCACACTCTCAGTAATCTCCAACTTCAAACTCTCGGGACTCAAACCCGTTGCCCCTAAAATAGCCTGAATGCGCTCCACCAAATCCGGCTGAGCAAACTGCTTCCCAGATAAATTTACACTCATAATTAAAGGTCGATCGAAGTCAAACATTCCCTCCCACAGCCGCAACTGCCGGCAAGCCTCCTCCAGCACCCACTCACCCAGTGGCACAATAGCCCCCGTTTCCTCAGCCACCGGAATAAACTTCATCGGCGGAATCAAACCCCGCAGCGGGTGTTGCCAGCGTACCAAAGCCTCAAACCCAATAATCCTCCCGCTTGCCAAAGATACAAACGGCTGGTAGTGCAGCAAAAACTCCTGACGCTTGAGGGCCATCCGCAAATCCGTCTCCAACTGCAACCTCTCCACCGCCAAATCGTGCATCGAGGCATTAAACACCTGATACCTTCCCGTTCCCAAAGCCTTCGCCCGGTACATCGCCGTGTGGGCGTCCCGCAGCAAGTGTTCCGGCTGTTCCCTGACAGTAGCAGCGGGTTCGCCCCCCAGCGCAATCCCGATGCTGGCCGTCAAAAACACCTCCTGCCCCTTCAACTCAAAAGGCACAATTAAAGCTTGGTGAATGCGATCGGCCAAATCCACCGCACTCCCAACATCAACATTCCTCACCAAAATCGCAAAATCGTCGCCTCCCACCCGCGCCACAGTATCCCCCGATCCAATAATCGCCCTCAACCGCAGCACCACCGCTATCAGCAGTTCATCCCCCACCAAATGACCCAAAGAATCATTAATTACCTTGAATCTGTCTAAATCCAGAAACAGCACCGCAAACAGATAGCTGTGGCGGCCCTTAGTATTGGCGATCGCCCGCCCCAGGCAATCGACGAACAAATCGCGGTTGGGCAAACCCGTTAGAGAATCGTGAAAAGCATCGTAAAGCTTCCTGTAAGCACTGACACCCAAACCAGTCACCACCAAACCCAAAGTCGGCGACACTAACGGTACCCACCCACCCCCAGTAAAAATCCCATAACTAATCCCCAACAGTCCGATCAATCCCGCACCCCCAGCCAATCCGGCCCTCGCAGGATGCTGAATCCGCCAAGCCAAAACCCCGCCAACCATCGCCCAAGCAGCGTTCCACAAAATTTCCGCCCATTCCGGCCACACCCAAAACAGCGATCGCCCATCCAAAACCGCACTCAATATTTGGCTGAGCATTTGCGCGTGCACCAGCACCCCCGGCATTTTCGGACTTTGCTTTTTAACCGGGCTGTAGGGCGTCAAAAACAAATCTCTGGTACTCGGTGCCGTCGTCCCGATCAATACAATCTTGTCCTTAACCCAGCTTGGGTCAATTTCCCCGTTCAATACCTGCCTGATACTGACTTGTCGCGCCACCTCGTTCGCAGACCGATATTTGACCAGAATTTGGTAGCCTTTGGCGTCAATATTTGCATAGCCGCCGCTGTCAGAAGTTAATGGCACAAATTCTGCCTTTCCCCAGTTGATTTGGTGGGGATGAACAGGGCTATTTTTCTGCTGTACTCTGTCTTTGAGATACAGCAATGCCACTTGCAAAGAAAACGAGACAGCAGTCTTCTTTTCAGGTTGCGAGACTGAGAGCAAATTGCGGCGTACAACGCCATCAGGATCGAGCACGAAGTCGTTAAAACCGACCCGATCGGGCGGTATCCCCGGGGGCGCAGGCACTCCCGGACTTTCTGAATCGCTCAATTGGTTGATCGCCACAACATTCGGTGCTTTCAGCCCGGCCAGCAATTCTTGGTGTCCTGGCGCTTGGGGCAAATCCCGGTACAAATCCAAACCGATGACTTTTGGTTGGTACTTTTGCAGTTTTGTCAAGGTTTGAGCGATCGTCTTGTCGGAAATTGGAAATCTCCCCAGAGCTTGAATATCGGCCTCAGAAATTGCCACTACCAGCAACCGCGCATCGGGGCCGGAATCTGGCTGCAAGCGCACTAACGAGTCAAAACTCCCCAATTCCCAGCTTTGCAGGCCTCCCAACTGCCGAACTCCCATATTCAGCAGCGTTAAAGTCGCGCCCGCAAGCATTGCAGGCAAAATCCTGAGCCGTCGGTTTTGAGAACTCAGGTCGAAGCCAGTTGCGACAGACATTACAGATCGAAGATTTCGAGAGAATTTGGCAGTCACAGAAAAAATATGTCGGTGCAAATTAGCTTTGCACAAGTCTGTTCTTACAGAATTGGGCTTAATATGAGATTGAATATAATTTTTTCATTCCTTGTGCCGCAACCGAGTTTCTTTAAGCTAATAACTCGATTTGGCAAAGTATTTCTCGGAGGGGAACCGGGTTTCTGAAGATTGGCCGACAAATCCTGTCTTTCATTCCTTGTTTCCCCAAATTCCCACAAGCGTTAAAATTTAGTCGATCGAACTTTCAGGATATTTTTGAGATTATGGCGAATCAACTTCCGATTCCGGTGATTGTTAACGGTGCCGCAGGCAAAATGGGTCGCGAAGTAATTAAGGCGATCGCCAATGCTAGTGACATGACCTTATTTGGGGCTGTAGACCGCTCTCCTGAGTTCCTCAACGCCGATGCGGGGGAATTAGCCGGATGCGGCCCGTTAGAAGTTCCCGTCACTGACGACTTGCAAGGGATGCTGGTATTAGCATCTCAGGAAAAGCAGTTAGGCGTGATGGTAGATTTTACGCACCCTTCGTCTGTTTATGAAAACGTGCGATCGGCCATAGCTTATGGCATTCGCCCGGTAGTCGGCACTACCGGCTTGAGCAGCGAGCAAATTCAAGACTTAGCTGAATTTGCTGACAAAGCCAGCATCGGCTGTTTGATCGTACCCAATTTCTCGATCGGCATGGTTTTACTCCAACAGGCTGCTGTCACCGCTTCTCAGTATTTTGAACACGTAGAAATTATCGAACTGCACCACAATCAAAAAGCCGACGCCCCCAGCGGCACGGCTATTCAAACTGCTCAAATGCTAGCAGAAATGGGAAAAACATTCAATCAGCCAGAAGTTGAGGAAACCGAAAAATTAGCCGGAGCTCGAGGTTCAGCGGCGGATGAAGGGATTCGCATTCATAGCATCCGCTTGCCCGGTTTAATTGCCCACCAAGAGGTAATTTTTGGCGGGCAAGGTCAAGTTTATACTTTACGACATGATACCAGCGATCGCGCTTGTTATATGCCAGGAGTCTTGCTATCTATACGCAAAGTCCTTGAACTGCGATCTCTTGTTTACGGCCTGGAAAAAATTTTGTAGTCATCAGTCATCAGTCATTAGTTATCTGTCATTAGTTATCGGCCATTGGTAATAGGAACTAATCTGACTTCTCACTTCTGACTTCTCACTTCTGACTTCTCACTTCAACATCCATCCGTTAAATCCCGTACAATGCTTCGTTGCCGAACTTCTTATGCTAATTCCCTTAACGCGCGAAACCTTTCAAGAGCTAATTCCCGCCGTCGCCACGGGAGCGCAATACAAATATATCTGGGGAAAACCGCCCGATTTTTTGAGGCGAATGTTAATCTCAGCGGTAACAGTAGTTTTCCTGCTGATAGTCTATAACTTCGCCGGTTCAGATGTCGCGCCGCTAGTTTTAATCACCGGATTGATCGCCGGTTTGTACTGGCTGTGGGGGCCGATTTTGTGGGCCAGTTTGCGGAATGCAGAATGCCGCAAATATCAATACTGCGGTTTTTGGCAAGGGCGAGTTTTGGATGTTTACATCACAGATGAAGTCACAAGTCAAGAAGAAACTGTCAATAAAAAAGGACAACTCGTAATTGTAGACAACTTAGAACCGCGAATTAATTTAGAAGTCGGCGACAAAACCGGATTTACTACTACACTTCGAGCTCCCTTGCGGAAAGATCACCAAGGAATTGTCCCCGGCCAAGCTGCTTTAATGTTAATTATGTCAAATCAAGAAGATTTAGGCAGAATTGCCAAAGTTTCAGATATTTATATTCCCAGCCGTGACGTGTGGGTGAGCGACTATCCTTATTTACGCAGGGATTTGTTTGTAGAAATGAGCCAGCAAATTAAAAAAGGTAGGAAAAAAGACCGCGATCGCACTAATCAAAGCAGAGATGTAAAAAGGCGATCGCCCGCTGATTATTAATATGGATAGTAGCGACAAATTTAAGAGCGATCGCAAGTTAAACCCGAGCAAAAACTTAATTTCTGGAGATGTCTAATAATAGTTAAGCGTCATTGCGAGATTTTCAAGAAATACACCAATTTCGAGAAGCCCAGCCTAGAGCTTTTTCGTCATAAACACGCTATTCGGGTCATCAATGTATTCAGCGAATGGGCCTCGGTACTTGAACCCATACCGTATATACAAGGCTCGTGCCGGGGCGAACTCAGGCAAAGCCCCTGTTTCCAAATTCAGGCAATCGTAAGCACGCCGTTCCGCTTCTTTGATGATGTGTTCAAGAATCTTCCCGGCGATACCTTTACGGCGGTGAGCCTTGGCGGTACGCATTGATTTGACTTCACCACTTCTTGAATCTAGTTCTTTCAGTGCTCCGCATCCGAGTAATTCATCACCCTCCCAAGCCGCCCAAAAAGTAATATCGGGCGAGCGCAATGCTTCTAAATCAAGAGCATGAATGCTTTCAGGTGGTGTAATCTCATTCATATTTTCGAGATGTTCGCACAGAAAGTCAGCTATCTTTCTACCTCTGAGGTCATCTTCGCGAATTTGGAATCGACTCATTTCCTTAATTTGCTAGAGAATTCTACTCTCTCAAGACTTACGCACTCCGACAAAGAAACCGTGTTTTTTACCGAATCTGTGGCTGCAACCTGCGTATTTTCGTAAAAAAAACAGGTTTCTGGACTCTCATGCGTCTAGGACTATCTATGATGGTTCACAGAATCCCAAATTATAAAAAGTAACTTAATTTGTTCACAACATTCCGAAAAAACCGATTGTGACAGTAGAGGGTGCCGAAAGCGGGCTCTAAAATCTAAAATCCCATGACTCATGACAATTAACTTCTCGATCAACTGTTCCCCTCTTGGCCGTAAGCTTGCCAAGCCAAATCCACCAGCCCGTTAACAATAGCCACAGCCACCACCGCAGAGCCCTTGCGGCCCTCAATCCGAATGTGAGGAATCATCGAATCGTGCAGTCGCGACTTAGCCACGTCAACCCCCACAAACCCAGAAGGAGTCCCAATCACTAAAGCCGGTCGAATTTCCTCAGCTTCAATCAAATCCACGATCGCCGACAAAGCAGTTTGAGCCTGGCCCACGACAAAAATCCCCTCAGGATAGCGTCTTGCCAAAGTTTCAATCCCCCAAGCAGCCCGCGTCCTTTCCTTTTGAGGGCGCGTCAAAGCCTCCATCGAACAGTAAACCGGATTCGCAAAGGTACTTTGGATCAGGGGCGTAATGCCCACCTGCACCATCGGCACATCTACCACGATCGTAGTCCGAGCAGCCAAAGCAGCGGCCCCGGCTTGCAAAGCCTGATCGGAAAAACTAATTAAAGACTTGTACTCAAAATCAGCAGTCGCATAAATCACGCGGCGGACTATTTCGTACTCCGCCGCTGAAAAACCGTGGTCGCCAATTTCGTTATCGATTAATCCCAGACTCTGGGCATCGCTTACGTGCCATTCCATTTGTTGGATAGCTGTCGCCTCTGAGTTGTCAGGTATCAGCTTACCAGCTTTTAGTCATTCGTTGACTGTTGACTCTTCGACTTCGCTCAGGGCATCGCTGTTGACTGTTGACTGTTGACTGCCAACTGACAAGTGACAACTAAGTTTCCGACGAAGAAGATTTGCCCAACACCGGAGTTAGGAATGCCACCAAAGCTCCGATCGCAAAACCGGACACATTCCGAACCACTGGCAACCAGTCAGAAGTCCGAGTCACCACCGGCCCAAGTCCGAAAGCGAAAAACAGAATGCCCCACAGCGGCGAAAAAATCAGCGCCCACTGCCAAGCCACAACCTGTCCCGGCTTCCGAGGCTGAGCCGCAAACCCGCAGATGACGCCGCCAACTACCGACGTAATTAACGTCAGAATCCACTGTTCCCTCGGCAAACCGGGAACCACGCGGCACCCGCCCTGACGCAAACAGCCTTCGATCGACTCCAAAGATTCAATAATCGCTCGATCTTCGCCATTGTCCCGGACAAAAAATTGATTACCGTAGCGGGTTTGCAGTTCCACCCAAAAAGTGCGGGGCAGCAGCGGATACAGCGAGTCGCCCACATTAAAATTGAGCAAATTGCCCCCTCGGGGGTCAGCAACTAGCAACACACTCTTGTTATCTAGCCCCCAATAACTTTTGACAGCCAAACCGGGCGTGCGATCGTACTGAGTCAGCACTCGCAGTTTCCAGCCGGTTTCGGCTTCAAAGGCCTTTAAATTTTTTGCCAAACCCTCTTCTTCAATATCCGTGAGGGCTTTAGCTAAGTCAATGATCGGCGTCTGAGTTGACGGCAACAAATCGGGATTATTGAAAGCGTGAGCCGCAGGTGCGATCGTCCACACCGACAAAGCCAGAAAAAATGCGGCAGCAAAGGCTAGAAATTTTCGCGGGAAAAGCTGTGACATAGGAACTTATAATCCGGGTCTTAATTGTGAATGCGAGGTGGCGGTCTTAACCAGAGGATAAGAGAAAACTCATATTTCTTTACAATTATTTACTTTACAGGAAGCCGAGAGCAAGGGGAAGGGGGAAAGAGTTTTTGAGAAAGGGGGAGGGGGGGGAGGAGGAGAGGAAGAGGTGCAAGGGCGGAGAAATTAACGATCGAGCTCCTCAAGGGGCCCAGAAACATCGAAAATCGAAAATCGACTCAATCCCCCAATCGAAAATCGAAAATCGAAAATCGAAAATCGACTCAATCCCCCAATCTAAAATCTAAAATCTAAAATCTAAAATCGATTTGGTTTTGCCGCCACCCCGTCGCAGAGACGCCGATCGCGATCGCTCACATTAGGATTAGTTCTCAGATAATCCCCCACCCAGTCGCAGCCCCTCACCAGCAAATCGTCAAGATCCAAATTCCACAAAATCACCCGATTATCCCGGCCGGCAGAAGCCAGAACCTTCCCATCCGGGCTAAAACTTACGCTCATCACGCTATCCTTGTGACCCGTCAAAGTTTTCAGCAAAGTCCCGCTGCGGCTCCACAGCTTCACCTTATGATCGTAACTGCCCGAAGCAACCAACAAACCGTCCGGGCTAAAACTCACGCTAGTCACGCTGTCGCTAGAACCTTTAAGCAGCGTCGCAACCAAAGTCCCGTCCACCTTCCACAGCTTCACCGAATTGTCGTAACCCGCCGAAGCCAGCATTTTGCCGTCAGGGCTAAAAGCAACCCCCAACACAAAACTGTTGTGAGCCCCTTCCAAAGTCCTCAGCAAACGACCGTCCCGATTCCAGAGTTTGACAGTACCGTCATCGCTTGCAGAAGCAAGCATTTCTCCGTCGGGACTGAAAGTCACCCCAGTCACCCAGCCTGTGTGTCCCGTCAAAGTTTTAATCAACCTGCCGTTTCTCGTCCAGAGTTTAACAGTCTTGTCCTTGCTCGCCGAAGCGAGAATCTCGCTGTCGGGGCTAAAGCTCACGCTCATCACGCTGTCGGCGTGGCCGTCGAGAGTGAACTGCACAGAAGGCGAACAGGGGAATAGCGGAGCCGAAGGACAAGGCAGAATATTACTCATGCCCTCTTCTTTCAAACTCCAGACTTTCACCGTTTTGTCGTAACTCCCAGAAGCAAGTAGCTGGCCGTCGGGGCTGAAACTGACGCTGGCGACTCTCTGAGTGTGTCCTTCCAAGGTTTCCAGCAAAACTCCCGTGCGGCTCCAGAGTTTGATAGTTTTGTCCGTAGAAGCAGAAGCGAGCTTTTGGCCGTCGGGGCTGAAAGTAACGCTTTGCACCCGGTTTTGGTGTCCGTCGAGGGTTTTGAGCGGCACGTCATCGAGCCGCCACAGCCTGAGTGTTTTGTCAAAACTTGCCGAAGCCAGAGTTTTGCCGTCCGGGCTAAAACTCACCTGAGTAACTCTATCGGCGTGTCCCTCAAAAGTTCTCAGCAAGCGGCTCTCCGGTTTAATGTTGCTAGCATCGGTTGGGCGTTTGTCGCCCACACCAGCCAGACTCCAGAGTTTGACCGTCCCGTCTGCACCTCCTGAAGCAAGTGTTTGACCGTCGGGGGAGAAACTGACACCAAATACCCACTTGCTGTGTCCCCGCAAAGTTGCTAGCAGTTCACCTTTATGTGCTGGTGTCGAATTTTCTCTGGCTGGGTATTTTAGTGCGGCGATGCTCCAGATTTTCACAGTTGTGTCTTCACCGGCACTGGCGATCTTTTCACCGTCGGGCGAGAAACTGACGGTATAAACTTTCGAGGGTTTTCTGTTTTGGCTGTGCCAAAAATTAGCGATTAACCTGCCGTCAGAACTCCACAGTTTCACAGTACCGTCATCGCTCGCCACAGCGACTATTTTGCCGTCGCGACTGAAGCTGAGCCAATTTACGGGAGCTAGTTGTTCGATCGTTTGCAGCAGCGTGCCGTCGGTTTTCCAAAGTTTGATCGTTTTGTCTCTAGATGCACTGGCGATCGTTTGGCCGTCGGGGCTGAACGCAACGCTGGTAACGCTGTTAGTGTGGCCTTTTAAAGTTGCTAGTAAAGTACCGTCAGTTTGCCAAATATTAATAGTTTTATCTAAACTTGCCGAGGCGATGGTTTTGTTATCGGGACTGAACGCGACGCAAGCGACGCTGTTAGTGTGACCTTGAAAAGTTGCCAGCAAACTGCCGTCGCGCCGCCAAAGTTTGACTGTTTTATCTACGCTCGAAGAAGCTATTGTTTGACCGTCAGGACTGAAACTGAGACCCCAAACTACGTCGCCGTGTCCCTCCAAGCGGTTGCGTTCTTTGACGCCATAAACTGCCTGCTGGAGGGCAGCAGAAATCAGAATTTCGGTGTCTTTGAGAGTGTGCATTTCTTGAGAGTGTTCGATTTGTCTCCACTGTCTCCCCGCTCTCAAACTTTCCATCATGGCATCAAATTTGTTGTTTGAGAAATAAAGGGCTTCTGAAGCTGCTGTGAGGGTACTAATTTCTGCTCGCTGAGTTTGAGCGACAGCTAGCTGTTTTTGACCCACGGCCCGCCACCAAAAGTTTACGGCGGCGATGGTGGAACTGGTGAGCAGCAGTACGCCGATCACTGCTAATCCCAGCAGTTGTTTGAGAAAAGTATTGGCTCGGTAGAGCTGTGCTTGACTCATGTTTTTGTCGGCTTCTGCTTTGTGCAGTCTGGCTTCTAAACCGAATCTTTGGCGGATCGGCCGCACTAAATAGTCGTGTACCAATTGATAGCGGTCTTCTGGGGCTTCCCGCAGCAGAAATAGCAAACCGTGACCGACTAAAATGTCTAAAATTAAGTCGAGGTTGTCGGTTTTCTTTTGTCGGCTTTCTGGGTCTTTTGCGAACTGTCGCTGTAGGGAAATTCTGTTTCTGCCGATCGCCGATAATTCTTTTTCGCCCGCATCTGCTGGCTGTTGGCCTATCACTAATGAGAGTTCGTGTTTGGTCTTAATCAGTCGAACGCCTCTTTCATCTGTCAGGGAAAACAAGATTTTCCAAGCTGCGTCTTCGTTAACCAGGCCGCAGTCAGAAATGACTCCTTCGAGCGATCGCTTCACTAATTCCGCTTTGGGATTGTCCCCCAATTGCTGGTATTGTGCTAAACTGGTGATACCTTCTTCTTGTAGTTGCGCTCCCACTACCTGCAATTCGATCGGTCGCACTTCTTGCAGTTCGTCTGCTAAATCTTCTACGAAGGCATCGATCAGTGCCGGCTCTAAATAAAATTCCGCCCGTTCCGTTAAGTGTCCGATGACAGCCCGCGCATCTTTGATAGAAAAACTGCGGAGTTGGTAGCGGATACTTTTGTCGAGAATATTATTGTTAATAGCGTCAAGATTTGGGAAGCGATCGCAATCCAGTAAATAGTGTAAATAATCTTCGCGCAAGCACAGAATTACTTTGACATAAGGCAGGTTCAAAAACAAGCGCAAAAAATTATAAAAAAGTTGTCTTTGTGCCATTGATGTCGAAACAAAGAAAAACTCTTCAAATTGATCGAATATCAGAACAGTCAACAAATTATTTGTGGCGTTATCGCGCAACTTATCTATAATAAAAGAAGAAATTTCCGAGCTACACTGTGGGATAACCGAGCAACTTTTTTTGTGGAGTTCCTGTACTCCTTTGGAGATTAATTTCCTTTCCTCTTCGGCTTGTTTGTCGTACAGTGCGCCGTTCAAAGCATTTTCTAACTCCACGAGCCAGTCGGTGTAAACCTTGACTACTACGGGCAATGTATCGCGCGCGCCCGGAGTAATATTTTTCAAAGCAGGTACTAAACCCGCATTGACTAGAGAACTTTTTCCGACACCGCTGGGCCCGTGAATAATAGTTAATTTATGGTCGTCCCTGCTAATTCTTTCTAGCAAGCTATTGATATCTTTTTGACGCGAGTAAGCTGTCATGGACGCTGCGATGGCGGCTTGATTTTGAGCTGAGGGACCCGAAGGATTGACGGCTTGTCGCTGCTGTTGCAATTGGCTGGCTCCGATAAAAGCTCTAAATCCGTATTGATATTCGATCGAACGTTGGGTTTTTTTAATCCGAAAAGCTTTGAGATACTCTCCCTGCTCGAAATAAACCGCTTGCAGTTCCGTCAAAATATCGATGTAAAGTCGGGGGTCGTACTTCGGCTCGCTTTGAGCTTGAGCCAACTCCAATGAATGAACCGCCGCTTCCCACTGGTCTAGCTGCCGCAAACTTCGGGCTAGCAGTAAAAGATACGAACTTCTGTCGGATTTGGGATGTTGGATTTTAGATTTTGGATCGTTACTTGACTCGTTAGTGTCCACAATTTCTGGATAATTTCCCTCAAACCCCAATCTCAAATCTTCAATCAGCAATCTCAAATCGTTAGGCGTTTGATCCAAAATCGCCAAAGCTAACTCGGCTAGCTGGCGGGCTTGACTCCACCTCGACTGTTGCAGGGCAACTTCAGCCAAAAAGCCGTAATCTTGAGCTAGTTGGCTGGGAGTACCGTAAGTGAAGTGCAACTGCAAAGAATTTTCAGCTAATGCTTGCAACTCTCCCCAAGCTTTCAAGCGCTGCAGCACCTCTCCGAGGTGTGCTGTCACCTCAGCTACCAATTCGGGGCGCGAGGCAAGGGAGAAAGCGTTTCTAGATTGTTCGAGGCTAATCCAAGCTTGTTCCCAGTGCTGGCGGTTGGCTACCGGATTTCTGGCTGCTTGCAACCGGTGACACAGGGCTATGTGAAACAGCACTATGCCTTCTCTCTCTACAAATAGGATGTTGGGAACAGGATTCGACAAGGAGGAAGAGAGAGTTTTTCCGTTTTCGGAATCTTCCCAGTTTGCGAGTTCCCAGTTGCCGGTTTGCTGCTGCCAAAATGCTAAGCTTTCTTGGTAGTGAATTAAGGCAGTTTCGGTTTGGTCGCTGACATAGTAATCTCGACCGAGAACGAATTGCAGGCTGGCTTTGAGGGCGGGTTCTAATTCTTGACCGCGATTTTGTAAATCTCTTAAAGCTAATTCTAGTTCTCGGCGCGGCAAAGAGCCGATCGCCAGATCGAGAGTATTGCCCGGACTCAAAGGCGAATAGGAGCGGACATCTGATTGTCGTCCGTTTTGGGGTTGAGAGTTAAAGGTGAGAAAGCGTTCTCTGGGGCTGATTTCGCGCTCCAGGGCGCGTTTTTCCCAGTCGGTTGTGCAGGTAGCAAAACTTGTTCGGGTGCCGGCGGTGCTGCTACGGAGTTCTTGATTTAGTTCGCCTACTTTAAATATAGTATCGGCGCGCCCAGCGAGGAAATTAATTAATTCGTCAACGGCCATTTCAAATTTAATTGTGGCGGCGGCCCAACTTTTGAAATCCGGGGCCAAACGAATCATTTTGGTCACGATGTCATCTGTTACCCACAAAATCACCGGGCAGGAAAAATTTTTGCGAAATTCGTCTCGCACTTGATTGGTAGAGGCCATCAGTTCGTCGATCTCTACTACTGTTTCTAAACCGAATACCATCAAAGCCGAGGCGGAACCCGAGGGCGAATACCCGCTCTGGATCGTGTTTGCTAGTAGGGTAGTGTAGAGCGTTTTGACTCCTGCTGGCAGGACTATATCTTGTATTTGAACTGGGCAAATTTCTCGCAGCCGTTGCGCTATTTGCTGTCGCAATTGCTCGTAGTTGCAGCGCACCAAAATTAGCGAAAATTGCTGTTGAGACATTGCGATCGCTCTTACTAGAGTTTTGAGTGCTCGCTCGTTGTAGCTGGCAGTTTCTTGTACCTTAATTAGATCGGTCATGCGTGCACCCCTTTTGCAGAAATCAATTACTTAACGCTCGCCGATCGCGACTGAAATCGTATCTACTTAGAGATACCCGTCTCTATCGGGCGCTTTATATCAGTATAACTACGTAGTTCTCCGTACTTCTTTTATCAATACTTACACAGTCATTATACTCAATGTAAAGATATCATACCTCTCAATATCAGAGAATGCTAGACTTGACAATAAAATTTTAAGCCCGCCTAATATATTTTTTAGTCAGCTACAGATAAATGGCTGCAGACCATCAATAGCCGACAACTAAATTTATGGCTAATACCGACGACTAGCTATTAGTAAACAACTCCGATATATCTGTAGCAGGGATTTAGCAAAACAGCCAAAAAAATTGTTCTCGGGGATGGAATTAGTTGAGGCTAAGAGCAACAGGTAAAAACAGACATAGGGGGTCGGGCATTGCAGATATGAGAGTTGAGATTGGGGAAAGTCCTTGGTGGTGGCAAATTTTTAGGGGGCAATCAGTAGACGTAAAAAGACCCTTCGGCTCCCTTCCATTCGGATCTGCTCCCTGAGCGTAGCCGAAGGGATCGGGGCAAGTCGCGATCGGGTAAAAAGAAGGAAGAACCAATCGACCGCATGGGTTTGAGGAATTAAGAACGTCCCAACCCTCGGGCGTTGTTGCCATAACATTCGCGGCGTGCAGTCGGGAGCCTACAGAAATCAGCCAGCGGCAAAAACCGCTGACTGCGTGCTGTATTCGATTGTAAGAGTTCGGAGTTTTGACCCGTGAATCAGAAGTTATGCCCTTTTCGATTTTCGATTAAAGAATTGAGAATGACTAATGAAGTTCGTGGTTTGGAACTCGCCTACAGTTGCATTACTTTTGGGAAATGGTATTAAAGAGTTTCTAATTCACTCGCCGTGAAAAGCTTGGGGAGTCGCTCAGCAATCTCAAAAATCCCAACTATTTTTGGTCGCTGCGCTGCTGCCACTCCTGATATTTTCTGGTTTCTGCTAGGGCTGGATTGATACCAAACCAGCGACCTTCTCGATCGCGGTATTCAAAGACAAACATACTTCGCAACAAGATTTGAGACTCTTCTTCGCCGGTTACACTTTGTCGGTTGACGACTTGAAACAGCAGTTCCCATTCCATGTCATTGATGGCTGCCAAAAGGTCATCGCGGTATTCTTGAATGACGCTTTCGAGACATTCGCTAGAGAACGGCGGGTCTTCGTGCTGCAAACAGCTATACAAAAGCATCAGTAGATTGCGAACGTGACCGCCGCTAATCCGGCAGAGCCTGTCTAAAGTTTCGGGAGAGTCAAAAACCTTGGAAATCAAATCTATGCGTTGAGGGGGAGCAACTGTGGGAAAAGCTCTAGCTAATACTAGCTGCCGCAGCAGTGCCATTCCTTCGAGGTGGTCGTCACCCGATCGCATTTGCACCGGTACCATCGGCATCACCTTGGGTTTGACTCCAAATCGACTGGCGAGGCGGCCGAAGTCGTTGGAAAAAATCAAAGTCAGGGGAATCGTGTAGACGACGTGGCAATTGAGTTTTTTCAACTGTTCGCCGCGGTCTAAAAACAAGTATTCTGGCTGGGTGCGTCCGCTGGGCTTGAGGGAGGCATCTAGGCGATCGAGGTTGTCAACGATAACTGCGAGTCCTTTTTTGCCTTGCTGCTTAAGTTCAGCGTTAGCTTTGTTGAGGAGTTCTTCGTTGATCGACTGCAAAATGCTGTTGGTGCGGGGTTCGAGATATTGCCTGAGTTGCGATCGCAGTTTGGGAGAGTCTTTAGTTTTAGCAGTAACTCTAGCAATGCCTACAGATAACTCGGCTTCCGCTGACAAATCTATGGGAGTCTGCAAAAATTCTGCTACTTCTGCAAACAGATTGGTAAAATAGCTCGGTCTGAGTTTGATTTTAGCCGATTCCATAGTTTCGCTGACTTGGCGGGCAATGCTCAGCAAAATATCGCTGATATCTACATCCCCCATGTCTAAGTCTTGGGAAGACTCGAAGTAGACGACGCAAAAACCCTCTTGCTCTAACTCAGCTTTCAGTCGAAACAATTCCGTGGATTTGCCGCACCCGATATGGCCTGTAAATAGCTGACAGGTTGGCTCGTCAGGGGAGATACGGGTAATGGTTCGCTGTAAAGATTCAATGATTTTCCCGCCGCGCACGGAACCAAAATCAATGTAGTATTGATAATCTCCTGGGTCTCCCGCAACAAGGGTCTTGCTCGGGTTGCAGGCTTTATAGAATCTGTCTAATTCGAGTGCGATCACAATTGAAGCCGAATAAAAGTTAAAAAAGTTAATCGAAAGTCTAAACTTTCTTTAGTTGAGTTTAGTTTGATTTGTAACCTTTTGCCCTGTGGGGTAATGCCCTAAATACCCAAGCAACCTTGATCTGGTAAGGGGTTGTCCCGGCGCTGGAATTGGGAATTTTTAATTAATATTTTTTTTATTACTTAGCGGGATCAGTGATATTACTGATATTGGCAGGAGACTGGGTAAATTTGCGGGGATCTGGTTAAATGGTAGGGGAAAACAGGGCTCAAGAGACAAAGATTAAACAGTTTTGAATTTGTGCTAATCCTTAATTACTATATTGTCAAGACGTAGATGGCTAGTTTTGGAGCGGTTTCTCAAACAGAGTTAGGGCGCAGGCGCCAAAAGTTGCGGCAGCAGAGGCGCGCTCGATTGGCGGCTGTTGTGTGGCAAATGCTGGCAGCGAGCGCAATGGCTGGAGGTTTGCTGTGGTGGATTGCTCAGCCGGCTTGGTTGATTGCCCGATCGGAACAAGTGAAGGTGGAGGGCAATCAGTGGCTGTCGGACAAGGCGGTGCGGTCTTTGGTGCCGCTGTCTTACCCGCAGTCATTGTGGGGGATTCAACCGCAGGCGCTGGCCGAAAAGCTGGAGTCAACTGGGCCCATAGCCAAAGCGAAGGTGACTCGTAACTTGTTTCCGCCGAGTTTGACTGTAGAAGTGGCAGAACGCCTGCCGGTGGCGGTGGCGCAGCCGACGGCGGTGTTGAGATCCAACAGCGACAAGGAAAAAGTGGGCTGGCTGGACGCTCGCGGAGGTTGGATGCCGTCGGATAGCTATACTGCTGCTGTGCGATCGCAGAATAGTTCGATCGGGCCAGGCAGCAGTCAGGGAACGCAGCCTCAGCTTTCTTTGCCAACTTTAAAAGTCATCGGGCCCTTGGAACAGTATCGCGCCTCTTGGCCGAAGTTTTACCAAGGACTCAGCGGCTTGACGGTGAAAGTGTTTGAGATTAATTGGCAAGACTCCAACAACTTGATCTTGAAAACAGAGATCGGTACCGTACACTTGGGGCCGTACAGTTCCAGGACTGCGGAGCAACTTAAGGTTTTAGACCGAATGCGACAATTGCCAAAACAGCTAGATTCAAGCAAAATAGCCTACATTGACTTGAAAAATCCTGCTGCGCCGATCGTCCATTTGCCAGAACTCCCCCCCAGTTTGGAGAGTTCCACTCCCGCACCCACTCGCGCCCAGAATTGATCCTCTGTCAACAGAAGGTAGAAGGGCTCGATCGGACGGCAGAATTTTTCGCCATCAGGATCGATACGCAGGGATGGAAATAAGGAGAGTTTTTTGATACCCCTCCACATCGGGAAAAAACAATCAGATTTTTCTTTCCATACCGATGCGGGAAGGGCAAGTATCCCTTTTTTTTCCAGATGCGTTGCCTACGAGTGCCTTGA
The DNA here is from genome assembly GCF_036702515.1 of Microcoleus sp. BROC3. Classification (NCBI taxonomy): domain Bacteria; kingdom Bacillati; phylum Cyanobacteriota; class Cyanophyceae; order Oscillatoriales; family Microcoleaceae; genus Microcoleus; species Microcoleus sp. BROC3. The sequence goes on along the minus strand of NZ_JAUBTQ010000002.1, from coordinate 156,800 downwards.
TGGGGTCAAGCGCGTTGATGGGGTATGAGCGAGGTATGGGCGATCGGCGATTTGCAAAATCCGAGATTGCTAACATTGAGCCTCGACAAGTGTTAGTTTTTCACGCAACTTAGCCTATAGTTGATTGTGAATTGGCGTTTAGTTAACAAGCTGTAATCTACTATCCCCGACTCTAATGAAGCTTAATAATAGACAGGGGTCTGACCAAGACAGTCCCCCTTCGGAAGAAGTAAAAAATTTTCCGGTGGCTGCAGATTCCGCCAATCCCTTTAGACGCAAGTCTGGTTATGTAAATGTAGATAGTATTGATATCGATCCTATGGTCAATCCCAAAGACATAATGCCCAGCAGTGCCGCCAAAATCAAAGTAATTGGCGTCGGCGGCGGTGGGGGCAACGCCGTTAACCGGATGATTGCTAGCGAGGTTTCTGGTGTCGAGTTTTGGTGCGTGAATACAGATTCCCAAGCTCTGGTTCTCTCAAATGCTCCGAAACGCTTGCAAGTCGGACAGAAGTTGACGCGCGGTTTGGGCGCGGGGGGCAATCCGGCGATCGGCCAAAAGGCTGCGGAGGAATCTCGCGACGAGGTTGCTAATGCTCTGAATCATGCGGATTTGGTGTTTATCACGGCCGGCATGGGCGGGGGTACGGGCACGGGCGCGGCTCCGATCGTGGCTGAGGTGGCTAAGGAAATGGGCGCTTTGACTGTAGGCATAGTGACGCGGCCTTTCACGTTTGAGGGACGGCGGCGCACCAGCCAAGCTGAGGAAGGGATTGCGGCTTTGCAAACCCGGGTGGATACGCTGATCGTAATTCCTAACGACAAGCTGCTGTCTGTGATTTCGGAACAAATGCCGGTACAAGAGGCTTTTCGAGTTGCTGACGATATCCTGCGCCAAGGGGTTCAGGGTATTTCTGACATTATTACTATTCCCGGTTTGGTGAATGTTGACTTTGCTGACGTGCGGGCAGTAATGGCGGATGCGGGTTCGGCTTTGATGGGCATCGGCGTGGGTTCTGGCAAGTCGCGGGCTAGGGAGGCTGCCATGCAGGCTATTTCTTCGCCTCTGCTGGAAGCATCGTCTATTGAGGGCGCTAGAGGTGTGGTGTTTAACATCACTGGCGGTACTGACATGACGCTGCACGAGGTGAATGCAGCGGCTGAGACGATTTACGAGGTTGTCGATCCGAATGCCAATATTATTTTTGGAGCGGTGATTGACGAGCGGCTTCAGGGCGAAATTAAGATTACTGTGATCGCTACTGGTTTTTCGGGGGAAGTTCCGTCGCCTCCGACTCCGGGGCGGACGCAAAATGTTAATGCTCCTTGGCGGGCTGCAACTGTGCCGGCAACTCCTGCTCAACAGACGCCCGATCCGAAAACGAAACCGCCGCAGGATTTGGGATTGGATATTCCTGAGTTTTTGCGCAACCGTCGCCCGCCAAGATGATTTTAGATTTTAGATTTTAGATTTTAGATTGGGGATTTTGGGATTTTAGATTGGGGATTTTGGATTTTAGATTGGGGATTTGGCATTGAATCTCCAATCTCCCATCTAAAAAATCTAAAAAATCGAGCATCTCAAATCAAAATCTAAAAAATCGAAAATCTAAAATCGAAAATCTAAAATTTCTAGGGTTTGGCCTGGTTCGGGTTCGAGGAGTTGGGTGGAGAGTCCCGATTTTGCTAGTAAATCGCGAAATTCGGGGATGCTGCCGACCGATCGCACTAACATTGGTAAAATGCCTGTGGCTCGGATGTCTCCCGCCGCTGTAGGCAGGAAAAACCGAGGTTTGAGAGTTTGGGCGAGGCTGAGGGCTTCCGAAGGGCCGATGATCACTTGTCCGAGGAATGGGAAGATTTGACCGATGACTGGGGCGATCGCTACGTCTACTGTGTCTATTTTCTGTTTAACTTTGTCTAATGGCGGTAAGTGCGGTTCGTAATAAAGTGTCTCGCCGCTGCTTAAATCTTTGAGCAAGTAGCCGTTTTCTTCTTGTCCCGGCCCGATTTCGGCTCCGGGTACGGCGGTTATTTGTAACTTTTCTTTAAAATTTAACTCTTGCCAATTTGCTAAAGATGTGATATTGGTGTAGCCTAAACTGCTGAGGACTTTGGCGGCGGTGGGTGAGGCGATCGCGGGAATTGTGCGATCGAGCTGTTCGAGTGTTGGTCTGTGGCAGTGGTCGTCTAATCCTTGGGAAATTACGATGAGGTCGATCGGCGGTAAGGTGCTGGGAGTGAAGGCGACGGGCGTGTTGTGGTAGGCGGTGAACAGCCAGGGTTGACCGTAAAATACGAGGGGATCGACCAGCCAGGGATCGACGAGGATGGTTTGGCCTGCGATGTGGAAGATCCAAGAGTTGAGGTCGATTCGGGTGATTTTCACAGTTGTTTGCAATAATTCTTTACAATTGGTTTAATCATAGCTAATTTTGTTTGGGAATTTTAACCGTTTCGGAAGCACAGGCGGGACGCCCGTGCCACGGGGAAGCACAGGCGGGACGCCCGTGCCACAGATATGATGGGATGTGTTTGGGGAAAGTTTGCGTTTATCTGCGGTTGAAAAAAGATGATTAAATCGAAGATTCCTGTGGCTTTGACTGTGGCTGGTTCCGATAGCGGTGGCGGGGCCGGAATTCAGGCGGATTTGCGGACTTTTGCGTTTCACTGCGTGCACGGTACGAGTGCTTTGACTTGCGTGACGGCTCAAAATACTTTGGGTGTGACGCGGGTTGATGCTTTGTCTCCGGAGGCTGTGGCGGCTCAAATTGAGGCGGTGGTTGGTGATATTGGGGTGGATGCTGTGAAGACTGGGATGCTGTTGAACCTGGAAATTATGGCGGCGGTGGCTTCACAGGTTGAGGCTTTGGGAATCAGGAATTTGGTTGTCGATCCGGTGATGGTTTCACGATCGGGCGATCGATTGATTGATGAGGGGGCGATCGCATTTTTGCAGGATGTTTTGATTCCAATGGCTGCTGTCGTGACTCCGAATCGGTTTGAGGCTCAGATTTTGAGCGGTTTGGAGATTGTTTCTCTAGACGATATGCGATCGGCGGCGCAGCAGATTTACCGTTTGGGTGCGAAAGCTGTTTTGGTGAAAGGCGGCGGGATGAATGGGGATTTGCGGGGAATTGATGTTTGGTTTGATGGTGCGCGGTTGGATGTGTTGAAGACTGAGAATGTTGATACTGGGAATACTCACGGGACTGGGTGTACTTTGAGTGCTGCGATCGCAGCTAATTTGGCTTTGGGGAAAGATTTGTTTACGGCGGTGACATTGGCTAAGGATTATGTTACTACTGCTCTCAAATATGCTTTAGATATTGGGGAAGGTCAAGGGCCAGTAGGTCATTTTTTCCCGCTGTTGAAGGAAGAAGAAAGAAGGGGCAAGAAGTCAACAGTCAGTTAATTTCTTAATTTCTCTGGCGATAAAGCGATCGCTACCAAGTCTTCAATTTTCTTAATATTCGGATCGCCAGCTAAATAGCCAATACCTCGGTGCAAGTGCAGGCGAAACTGTTTAGCTAGAGTTTCTTTTTCTGTGCCTAAATTGTCTTGGTGACACCGCTGCTTGAGGGCAATTATCAGGATATCGGCCATGTCGCCGCCGAAGACATCCCAGCTTAATTCGACGTTGCTGTCGCTGGGAATTGGTACTGGCGATGGGATGCTGGGCTCGGCGAGCGATCTGCAAAATCCCCACCTGCATAAAATATTCCACTGATCGATTTTGGTCGATCGTTTCAGTTTGGATAGTTGGTCTTTGCCTGTTTGGGAGAGGCGGATGCGATCGAGTGGTGGTTCCATGAGTTTAAGATTGTTTGGTATATTGTAAAAAGTGTTAATATTGGGGAAGCAAAGCCTCTATCTAACGAGAAATAATTAACATTTTTTTACACGGCGCGACTTGATAAAAAGGTTGTTTTTTGGTATTTTGATTGTAGTAGGATTTATCCTTAATAATGGGATGGTGGCAAAAATAAAATTTTCGCCACCATCCCATTATGCTATATATACTACCGCAACCCTAGGGCAAAGTCAAGAGGTTGCGGCTATTTTTTAGGGCGAATTTTTATTCCCAGAAGTAACCTTTTTCGACGGTGGTTTGGTGTTTTGCGGAGTCGTATTTGAGGAGGTAGCTGTGGGCGATCGCCTCTAATTCTTGGAGTTTTTCGTATTCTACTTTGCTAATTTCCGTGTCGGTAGAAAGCAGGATGACTTGGTGGCTGGCCGAGGGGAAATAGCGTTCGACTAGGTTGTTTCTGTGGGAGGAGTCGAGGCGGCCCAAGGGAGTGTCGATCGCCACTGGCAATTGTCTCCCGGATACTCTCGCCAATCCCCACAAAAAGGCGATCGCCAGCAATTGTTTTTCCCCGGCTGAAAGTCGGTGTTTGGGTACCGGTTTGCCTTCTGGATCGTAAATGGAGAGGCTAAATGTTTGAGTGTCGATCGCAACTCTGTGCACGAGGTCGGTTTTGTGCAACAGGTAGCGGAAACAGTCGGTAATTTCTATTTCGAGTTTGTTGAGTTTTTTGAGAGTTAGTTTTTCTTTAAAGAGTTTCAGGGTAGCTTGGGCTTTGGCGATCGAAGCGATGACGTGTTGGCTGTTTCTGATGGTGATGTATTCGCTGCTGTAGTTTTCTAGTTCTTTTTGGTTTTTGGCTAATTCTTTCTCTAATTCATCGACGCGGCGGTTGGCTGATTCCAAGGCTGCGGCTGCGATAGCGACTGCTTTTTGGGCTTTCCTGACTTCTTCTTCTAGTTTTTCGTAGGCTTCGGGGGAAGCTGCGGCTGCTAGTTGTCTGTCTGTAAAGTCGATTTCTGCTTCGATGCTTTTGATTTCTTCTATTTGGTCGCCTGCTAGAATTTGCTGGGCTTTGATTTGGTAGCTAAGGAGGTTTTCTAGTTGCTGGATGCTGTTGCTGTCGGCGTTCATCCAGGGCGGGGCGTCTGTTCCGGCTTGCTGTTCGAGTTCTTGGTTTTCTTGGCGGATGAAGTCTTGAATTTTATCTAGCTGTTGGGGATCTAACGAGATTCCCGCGATATAGTTGAGAAGGCGATCGCTTCTTTGTTTGATAACATTTTGGGCAATCTTTGCTTGCTGCTGGCTGGCTTCTGTTTCTGCTTGATTTTTTGCTTCACTTAGCAAGGGAGAAATTAAGGCTAGCGGTAGTGTATTTGATGCCAATTCCATCATGGCTTTACGGGTTTTGTCTGCCTTATTTCTGTAGTCGTTTAGCTTGCTGTCTAGCTGACTGCGATCGGCGGCAATTTTCCCGCCTTCATAGATAAACTTTTCTGATGCTTGTTGCTGATTTTTTTGAGCTTTATCTAATTCGTTTTTAAAGCTGGCTTGTTCTTGCTTAGCTGAGTCTATTTCATCAGTAATTTTCTTAAAAGTTTGTTCGATTTTCTCTAAAGCAGCCAAGTCTTTTTTGCCAGCAATTTCTTTCCGCTTGCGACCGGCTAATATTTCTAAATCGACGGCGAGGCGTTCTGCTAATTCTAAACCTAAAAGAGATTTAATCGCCCCGACGACAAACTCCGGCGGTGTTTCGAGTTCGGCGAGTTCTTTTACTTGTTCGCCGTCAAACAAAAATAGATTGGATATTCCGACGGGCAAAAGGGTTTCGATGTATTCGTCCCAAGTGTTAGTAATCGCTTTGTCCGACCACCAATCGCTGACAATTTCGCTGTATATGAGAATGCTTAAGTTCTCTTTTATTTCTGGTTTTTTCCAGTATCTAACTATTTTGAATTGAGCTAATTTGTCGTCTTGGACTTGTTCAAATGTTAGTTCGACGCGGGTATCTTCTAATGGGGGAGTGTGGCGGTTGACGCATTGATTGAGAAAGTCGCTGTAGCTTAAATTGCCTCTGGTGGAACATTGGGCGCGGCCACCGTAGAGGGCGAGGCGAATGGCGTCCATGAGGGTGGTTTTGCCGCCGCCATTCATGCCGCCAAATAAAATGACTGGGCAGGGATTTCCGCCTTTTTCGGGGCGGAGATTGATGGTTTGGGTGCCTGCATAGGGGCCGAAGTTTTTGAGAACGAGTTCGAGGAATTGCATTGTAGATATAGATTTTGTTGGTTGGTGGGGGGGCGGTTAGCAACGGATTTGGTAGCGGATTTAACGGATGGGTGGTTGGTGGGGGGCGGTTAGCAGCGGATTTAACGGATGGGTGGTTGGTGGGGGGGCGGTTAACAGCGGATTTAACGGATGGGTGGTTGGTGGGGGGCGATTAGCAGCGGATTTGGTAATCACCCACTAATCATCCGTTACATCCGTTACAAAATCCGTTGCTAACCGTCCCCCCCTTGCTACCAATCAATCACATCGTTTGAATCTTCCTCCTGGTTCTGGGGCCTAATGCTGGGAGGTAAGGGGAGTTCCGCATCTGTTTCTTCATAGGTTCCTGAACTTCCTCTTGTCCAACCCCTGCCACTTGTTTTCGGCGTCCACAAGTATGGTTGAATGTGTTTCTGCCAACCTTGTACAGATTTTGGTGGGAGGATGCGGTGATATTCTAATTTGCTGCGTCCAAAGTTTATAAATAAACCTACTTGCGCTCCTGTAGCTGCTACGTAAGCTATTATTTGAGCTTTATCTTTATCGGTCATTGGATAATTTACGGCTTTATCCTCTACTACAATACCTTGATTCACCCAATGGTCTAGATAGAGGATTCCCATCCAAACTTCACCGTCGTAAATTTGTCGGGGATACTCCATTTCTGTTGTTAAACCGGATTCTATCATTTCTGCATCAAATGCTCTTTGGTAATGTTTTTCTCTTAAACCTTTTTGCGTCCTCCGGTGTACTCTCATTGCACAGCCGATGATGCTGTATGTAATATCCTGATGGGGAATATTAGGATTAATCATGGTCGTAAAAATTTTGTAATTTAAACGATGAGGGTTGGGTAATAATGAGGTTAGTTGACAGCCTATTGTATCCGAGCGCTCGGCGGGGTGGCTGTCAACAAGTTTGGGTTTAACCGCAGGCTAGCGCGTGCTAATTGCTAGGTTTTTCCTCTCCTGAATTTGGCGGTGAAAATTTGATGTCTGCCCAAGATAGCTGTCTGCTTTGATTGCTATTGCTTTCGAGTTCTTCTTTAAGTTTGGCAATATCAACGGTATCGTTTTTGGCGGAACTGTTGGTTTGGGCGATCGCATCTTTGAATTGCTGAATTTTTTCCGTCGGATTTGCTTTAACAGCTTCCAGGGCTGTTTTTAAGTTGCGTTGATAGTGGGCGTTGCCTATCGCTTCTTTTTCCGATCGCGAACTGGTTTCAAAGCATTTGTCCAAATCGCCGTAAATGCCTGTACGGCGGGATTTCGTGTAGTATTGGCGTTCTGTATCAAGGAGTTTTGCCATCAATTCGAGGTGCATTTTGTCCTCGCTGCAAATCTCTTCGAGCACAGTCCATTCATCGCTACCTAGGAGTTTTCTTTCAGCGGTGGGGCGGGAATCTTCAAAAGGTTCGCCCGTGACTTCTTCGTAAATCCGGGGCAAACTGTCGTCGAATTCGTGTCTTTCTTCTAGCCAAATACGCCGGATTTCGCTCAGCTCTTCCGGGGAAATTAAGGTGATATCTCGCATTTCTTCTGGTGCTTTAGAACGAATTTCGGTTTGAACAGAAAGAAGTCTCCTCAGTAAATCATCACGCGCTTCTTTACTATAGGGGCCTGGAATAGGCTCAATAGATTTTTCACCCTCTAAATTGCGTTCATAGAGTTGGACATTGCCATTACGTCGCCTAAAGTCACGTCGATCGCGACTATCTTCAACATCCAATTCCACACGGAAATCTAGTAGAGGTTGCAACCACTCTTTTTCTTCATCATTTTGAATCATCGCTGTTAGCGATTTATCCTGACTAACCATTGTACACACCCAGCACCCAAAACGAGAACTACCACAGCTAGGGGTAGAAGTATCGACAACTAGGGGACATTCATTATCAGCACTCGCACCCCGGTACATAGCGAACAAATCTTTGTTGCTGTATCCCCAAGGATTGTCCCACTGCATCAGATAAAGCCAAACTTCATCATCACGCCAGTCTTCAATAGGGCTATAAACCAGAGAGTTCGGTAAGTTCATATTGGGGCTTAGGCGCTCCCGCACCCGTCGGGCTTCCATTTTTTTCATCCTATGAGCGCGCTTTGTGCTTTCAGCTTTACGAGTCCCTAATACAAGTATTGTTTCCCCGCTAGTTCGGATAATATTACGAATAAAACGGTTAGATGGAGAAATTTTTAGGCGATCGGTACACCAGCGAAACTTACCTCTGGGTGCTGGGTATCCTTTGCCAATCAAACCTACCCAAAAAGTATCTGTCCACTCTGGTTGTAACACATGAGTATTTATGGGCATTTCTTGTTCTGCGGCTGCCAGATTCATTTGCTTAATAGACTTACGAACCCATGCAGATACGATGGGGTTTTCTACTAGAGTGTCTGTTGTAATAACCTCAATTTTTTTTATACGTTTTTCCTGTGGAATCTTAGCAATTGCATTCCAAATTAGCTGTACTACTGCCGTCGAATCTTTTCCCCCACTATATCCAATTACCCAAGGGATATCGTCAAGACAATATAACTCTTGGATTTCCTCCGTTAGCAATTCTATGTCTTCTATTAATTCGGTAACGGTGCGAGTTGGAAATAATGAGATCTGTTGAGTTTGTATCATGGTGGAAATGTTTGATTGTCACTCTTAAAACTATATGATACAATATAATCCTCTCCAATGCTTTACAAGATTTTATTTTTTTGATTTATTGTTTGCCTCTTGGCAAAATACTATCCGTGATGGGTTTACACCTCTATTGTTTTTGATGTATAATTATTTTACAAATGTTTGATAAAATTATATGTCTGACAATAACCCTCCTCAGTCCGATAGAGCTCCGCGAATTGATGAGTTACTTGCTCCTTACTTCGCCAAGTACCACCGTGAGAATTGCTATCCAGGCCTAATTTTCCAGCAGGGAAAGCGGAAAATGGTGCAAATAAATATCCCGCCTAATGACTTACCTACCCTCCTCCAAGCAAGACCCTCAACTGGGAATGATCCTGATTCTGGTAAAAATCGTCCAGAGGTAAAGGGTCATGCTGAGGAAATAAAACAATATATTCTTAAACGCGCCAGAAATGATCAACCCTGGATTTTGGGGACACTGACAGCAAATGTCCCTCCTCAAAAAATTGAAATTATAGAATTAGGTCGGGGGATTTGTCTAGTAGTTATTCCTCGTGGCGTTAAGTTAGATATTACTGATGGACAGCATCGCAAGCGCGCTATTCACGAGCTAATTGAAAGTGCTGAAGGCGAGTTAATTGGTGATAATGATTTCCCGATTACGCTGGTTTTAGAGGAAGACTTTAACCAGTGTCAGACGGATTTTAGAGATATGGCGCAGACAAGACAACTGGATAAATCATTACTTTTGTCATTCGGTGAGTTTGAAGGTCGAGTTGGAATTACCAAAAGCTTACTTGAAAAAGTAGCAATGTTTTATAAAAAGACCGATAAAATTAAATCGACTCCCGACAGTAAAAGGAATTTGATATATACAACTAATTACATAGCAAGAGCCGTAAGTTGTGCGTTTACTGACGATCCAAGTGATGAACTTAAAAATTATGACGTTGCGGAAGCATCAGAGACTTTGGGTAGATGTCTTAATAATTTTTTCTCCGAATGTAGTCATACGAGACATATTTCTGAAACAAGTGTTGAAGAATTGAGAAGTCAAGATGTTGAGAAATTTAAAGACTACTGTATCTTGGGTAGAAGCGTAGGACTAGAAATTTTAGGTCGGTTGCTATACTGTACTTATGACAGAGATAGCAGCCAAGATTTTGAAACAGAAAGAGTGCTGCAACTAGCTCAATTGGATTGGTCTAGAAAAAGCCATCTTTGGGAGGGAAATGTAGTTTTGTATAATTCCACCCCTACCAATAATAAATCCTACAAAATCTCATCAAATGCCAGTAGTGTAAAAGTAGCAGTCAGCAAAGTCAAAGCCCATCTAGAATGGACTTAAGCAATATTATCAGCCCTCATCTGCGTGCATCTGCGGTTTCCAAACCCAACCGCTTTTTCAAATAATCAGTCATCCAACTAACACTCGCCCTCGACTTAGAAATCCCCCCTTTCAACAAAATCCCATTCTCCCAATCAGGATTAGAAATCGACCAATCAACCTGCTGCAAAAGGCTCAAATGTTCCTCCCAACTCTCAGGAAAAACCGATCGCAAAGCCGCCCCAACTTCCCCCAAACTCTCAAGCACAACACTGTGACAGTGCACGCAATCCCGGCGCATTTCCCCCGCCGCCACTTGCTTGTGCAGAACTAATTGCCAATCAGGAATAAAATTGCTAACTGCATTCCAATAACTAACCGCCAGTTGTATTTTTTGAGCGAGTTCTTCCTCTTTCTGTTCTTTTTTGGTGCGAGAACCAGAGGGTTTTGCCTGTTCGCTGCCGTGAATATTAGATAGCAAAGCCATAATAGCACGATCGATCGCACTCAGCGCAAACAACTTGTGCGATCGCCCGTTCAAACTCCCCCTCTCCATCTCAGTCAAACACCGGAAAACCTCAACCTGCTTAACAACCGCCTTCACCACAAAAGGGCGATCGTCCCGGTGGTTGTAAAGTAGACTGAGTGACCCCTCCAAAGGAACTTGAAAATTATTCAAATCAGCAAACACCTGCTGCGATTTTTCCAACCCAACATCGAGAAACAAAATCAGCGCCACCGTCTCATATCCCAACTGCGGATTTTCCCTCAAAGCCATCTCAAAAGCCGCCCGGCGATGCTGTCCGTCATTAATAGTAAACTTAGCATCCATCGGCACCCGCAAGCGACCGATTTTCCTTTCCTCTGCCTCATTTCCCACTGCTTCAAAAGTAATATCCGCATCAATCGAAGCAGCAATAGCCCCACAAGTGTAATTTGTAGGATTCTTAACAAAATAATCAGCAATTTCAGGAATCCTAGCTTTGTTAAGCGCGCGTTTCGCCCGCATAGATGGCGGCAAATCTTCAGATTCAAAGGGAAACAATTTCGGCAAAAAACGCACCGGACACATCGACACGTAATATTCGCGACCCGCTTGAATTCCCCGGATTACCGGCAAAATGTATTCAAAAGAAGGAATAGACATATTTTAGAATGGGGCATTGGGAATGGGGCATTGGGGATGGGGAATGGGGCATGGGGCATGGGGCATGGGGCATTGGGCATTGGGCATTGGGCATTAATAGCTATTGACTTTTTGCAAATTTTATGGTATTCAGGTGGGCTATTAGGGCATAACTTAAGTATTTCACAATGTTTTTTTAAAAACAAGTGTTGACAAAAACTTTAATATATGATATTTTTTAAAAAAATAGCATTTTTATATAAAAACCGCCGATGACAACCAACCCAGCGGATGACCTCGCTAGCAAAATTTTAGAAAAAGAAAATAGCGACAGACAAGAAATCGCACTTTTATTAGATAATTATTTAGGAAAAGACGATCGCATTTTCGTACAAAAAACCCAGATGGGAAACAGCGAAGCATACATCGGTTCAGTCACCCTAGAATGGTTAGACTCTCGCGTCCGTTTCGCCTCCCAAATGCCGCTTTTCCGCCAAAAATTCGACCTCCAAACCAACAACATCGTCCGCGACGACGAAACCATTGACGAAATTATCCAGCGTCCCTTAGATTGGTCGCGCCAAGCCACCCTAACTCAATATTTAGCAGCCCGAAAATCGCACAAATTCCCCGCAGTTTTAGTAGTCGTCAGTCCCCCCTGGGTAGACAATCCTCTAGCTGAGGAATGGGATAAAAATGGCGTAGCAACCAAATCCGCCACTGAATTTACATCCTTTGATAAAAACGAGAACTTAGGGCTTTTGAATGTTTCTAAAGAAGTCTCAATTTTTGCCTTAGACGGCCAGCATCGGCTGATGGGAGTTCAAGGTTTAATGAGTTTAATTAAAACCGGAATCCTGCAAAGATACAACAAAAATAAAAAACCTGTCGGCGCTGCAATTACTCTGGAAGATTTAGCAGAAGAGTATCAAATCGACCCGGAAACAGTGTATAAATTAGCTCACGAAAAAATCGGAATTGAGTTTATTCCGGCGGCGGTAGCGGGGGAAACGCGACAGCAAGCACAACGGCGCGTGCGATCGATCTTTGTGCACGTTAACCTAATGGCGGTAACGCTGAGTCAGGGCCAGCTAGCATTATTGAACGAGGACAACGGATTTGCGATCGCAGCCCGAAAAATTGCCGTCACCCATCCCTTATTAAAAGAACAAGATGACAGAAACCCCCGCGTCAATTGGGACAGCGCCACAGTCGCAGCAAAATCAACTGTCTTAACCACATTGCAAGCGCTGCAAGATATGTCCGAACGGTATTTAGAATACAAATTCCCTCATTGGAAGCCGGAACGAAAAGGTTTAATTCCCATGCGTCCCGAAGATGAAGAACTGAAAGAGGGAATTGAGGAGTTTAAAAAATTGTTCGATCATTTAGCAACTTTGCCCAGCTATCAAAGAATTGAAAGCGGCGAAGAAACGGCTGAATTGCGCCGATTTAGTTTTGAAAAGCCTGGGGGCGAGGGAAATATTTTGTTCCGTCCAGTCGGTCAAGTTGCTTTAGCTAATGCTTTGGGAATTCTAGTATTTAGGAAGAAACTTTCCCTGAAATCTATTTTCGACAAACTCCGCAGATTCGATGTCGATGAAGGATTTAGCCACATGGACAATCCTGAGTCTCCGTGGTACGGGATTTTGTACGATCCGAACAAAAAGCGAGTGCTAGTTTCTGGAAAGGAGTTAGCAACGAAGTTAATTGTATATTTGGTAGGGGGAATTCAGGACGATATGGAGCGAGCTCATTTGCGGCAAGCGGTAGCGGAAGCGAGAACTTTTGAGGATAAAGCTATTAGTTTTAATGGCAGGTTTGTGCCACCGCAAGAGGTAGGATTGCCGCCAGTGCTTAGCTAAGTTTTTCTTGGATCGAGTATGATGAAATACAGGATACGGCAGTGCCGTATCCCTAGCTTCATTCAAGTGCTGCGATTTCTTGTCGCTTCTAACTTGCGGCGAATTGCGGCTTGAACTTTCTCATCAAAATCTGGATCGCCGGGACTTGCAATAATCCTCAGCGGATGCTGATTGATTCTGTCTAAGTACGCCTGAAAAGCGGCTCGATTTCCACGATGTTTAAGAAAATACTGTTTCAATTCAGTATTCGACATGGCGTTATAGTTAACTTGGCTCATCAGCAAATTCCCCATTGGGTAAAATTTGGAACTCAAGCTCTTCATCGTACCCAGCCAATATGTATACATTACGAGTGCGATCGTCAACACAAATCAGATGTATAGGCTGAAGCATCGTGTAGGTCAGTTGATAACTGATGCGATATAAACTCTCTAGCTGGGCAGCAGTAGGCATTTGTCAATCACTCAACCTAATACTTATTTTAACATAGAGCTCAAAGAAAGTTGTATATTTATATTATCACTTTTAGCAATTTTAGTCGCTAGAACAATACTACAGATCCCGCTCGCAGCCAAGTTTACCTTCCCATTTAGATAGCTTGATATTGATCTGCAAACAGAACCTGGATGCTGGGTGGTTCAGACATCAATACCATCCCAAAGTTCTGGGAGCGGGTGAACTTTGCCGTCTTCTACTTCCTGAAGCGCAATCCGGAGGCTGTTGAGGATCTCTTCTTTAGATAGCTCCTCTTCGTCTTCTTGAAATAGTTGATCCAGGGATGACAAAATCAGGGTTTCGAGCGGCAAGTTGAGTTCGCTAGCTTTCTGAAGAAGCTGCTGTTCTAAGTGATCGGGGATGGTGAGGGTAATTTGCATGGGGTTTGCCTCTGGCTTTAAATAGTATAGGCCAATTCTCACAATCTGGCTTCCTTTAACAAAATAAGTTCTGCTCCTACAGGCAAATGATCGGACTCCGTTGCCTCCAAAACCGAACTCGATTTAGCACCCCAATGCTTGGAATACCAAATATAATCAATCCGGAAAACGGGATAATTTAATCTCCAATTCGACCTTTTTACCAAGAATTTAAGTTCCCAACCGCGAGGCCAGGTAAAACCAAACCCAAACCCAGATTTTCGGAAAGAATCTTGCATGACTTTCTGCACCCTGTCATAGTCTTGGGTTTCGTCTGTCATATTAAAATCGCCCGCGACAATTACTGGGAGAGTTTCTCGCTCAACTCGCTGTACTAAGTCTTGAATTTCAGGCGAACGTTTGTCATATTTGTAAACGGGAATTTTGAGAAAACGCCATTTTTTAGAGAGTTTCAACCACGGCCCGGTAGCTTGCATATTATAAATCACTACTTCTTGTTCGTTAAATTTAATAATGACCCGCTGCTGCGTTTCTGGATGGCCGGCTAAGTGCAGTATTTCGCTCGATACAATCGGATATTTACTGAGAATCCCTACAGGGGGAGTGCCAATTTGATAGGGGTAGTCTGCTTTTAACCAGGTGAAAGCTCTTTCGGTATGTTTCCTAACGATTTCTTGTAAAAATATAATATCGGGTTTTTGCTGGTCAATCAGCTTAAATAAAGTAGGTGACTGAGTTTTATGCCAACTGAGGTTATGGGATAAAATTTTGATGCTGGGCTGCGAATTTGTGATGTTGATGGGTCCGGGAGAAAAGTATTTGACGTGCAGCCAACTTATTAGAAGAAAGCAGGCGATCGCAGAAATAACAGTGAAGCATCTTTTTTTGATGATTAACAATCCGATGAGGGGAAGCAGGAAAGTAGGGAAGAAAATTAAGGGGCTAAAAGTGCTAATTAAGGCAAGAATTCCTATTCTATCCCAAAAGATTAGTTTGAGAATGAAATAGCAGATAATAAATGCTGAGTAACTGTAAGCAAGAAATTTTGCAGATTTCTGTAAGCATCTCTTGATTATATTTTTTGGGATGTGCTTCATTGAAAACCTATTAAAATAAGAACTTGCTTAAATCGAATTCTTCATTTGACCGATGTTGGTTGTCTCTTTCTGAAATCAAAACCAACAAAAGGCGATCGGTATAATCCGCCGCACCCCGCAACTCTTCGCGCAAAATTTCCAGTCCCCCATTAGCATATTCTTCAAAAATTTGCAAGCGTTCTGCTTCCAATTTTTCGTCGAGATGGGAGAGAATTTGAGGATTTTTGGTTTCGGCGATCGCAATTAACTTAATCGCCATATCGTAACCCCTGGATACAAAGATATCAACATCTATCGCCCCCGGTTCTCGTTTAGAAATTTCCCCTAAAGGCGATCGTTTTTTCCGCTGATTTCCCAAGGATGCGGCGAAAGCGATGACATCGGCGTAAGTCTGAAATGGCGCGGAGTTGTTATCCGATAAAGTTAAGGATTTGACTAACTCGGCTTTATCTTTAGCAATTCTAATTTTGTTAGCAGCCATTGGGATTAATATGTAATTTTTAACTGAGTAATTTGATTGATAGAGTAACCGCAGATTAGAGGCAGATAAAAACTGATTAACGCAGATAATTTTCAGAATGTCCGCAACAACATAATTTTTTGTGCAAAACCTCCTCTTGCTTCCCGCCGCTTCGTTTGTTCGGCTAAAAGTCGATCGCCCGAAATGCCAAAACTGGTCATCACCGCATCTATCACCTCATACAAATCCGCCAATTCCGCCACCAAATCTTCTTCATCAGCCGCCGCCGCTTCCCCCGCTTCTTCAATCAATTTCTGCAGCAAAGCTTGACGGTATGCTGCCTCCGACAAAATTACAACCTCGCATTCATTCCCACTTTGGCAAATAATTTCAGGAATGCGATCGCGCACCAACTTATGATACTCTTTTTTCACGTCAAACTCCTTTCAACCTTGACTAAAAGTTTGAATCAACCAGCGATTAATTTCCCCATCATCTTGCGTTTGACTCCGATTCAAAGCTTCCTCAACTAACCGGATTTCCAATCCCGGCAAAACCCGCGACTCTTGAATTCTCCCGCTACCTCCGCCATTAATCGCAAACGCAAAAACCTCCCGCGTGTTTGCACGTTCAACCCAATATTCACTTATTCCTGCGTCTTCGTAAAGCAACCGCTTGCCGCCTAAATCATCATTAAAAGAAGACGCCCCAATTTCCACTATCAAATTAGGCGGGTCGTATTGATTTAAATCAACAGCAGAATTGCTATCATCAGGAGGCACTCTTAAATCTGAACCGATGTAGTAAGCTAAATCAGGTTGAAACTCGCCGATACCTGCTTTGCGAAAACTGGTGTTAGTAAACTGAACTACTCGGATATTTCTCAATGTTGCAAACAGAATAACTACACAGGCCATAATTGAATTTTGACGCCCGTGCAATGGCCCTACTGGTGACATTTCTACCCTCATGTGGTTTTGATAATAATAAAACTTGCCCTTTTCCCAAGCTGAATCGTCAACGAAGGCTAGAAACTCTTCCCACGTCGCCTTCACCCAAATATCCGTTTCCAAAACCTGCGTGATTGCCGAATTAGAAGCCATAATCCACCTCTACAATTTCCGTATATTCAAATTCATTTGGACTGCGCCTAACTAAAGGATAGCGCGTCCCGCCGAGTTCGATCGCATCTTCTTCACAATCAGCTTTCGGAGAATTGTACACCAGCACGTATTCCCTACCGGTGCAACTTTCCATTTCTTGAGCAACTTCTCCGCGCCACTGAGTTTTTGTTACCAAAACTACTAATTGATTCGCCAACTTCGGCAGCTTATTAGCGATTTGCTTGCGATAAATCTCGTCCAAACTACCAAAGGGAGAATCCATCACAATTGGAAACGTACTGCTATCCGGGCCCATCAAAGTATTTTTTTGACTCCACTCACGCACGCCATCAATAATTCCCCCGATAAACGATAAACTGAGAATTTGATTTTCTCCTGTAGAAGCAGCAACCAAAGATTCTTTCCCAGAGGTATTTTCTACTAGCGTCAGTTCGTATTTATCGCTCAACTTGGGGATGTAAGGAGTAAAAGAAATTTGACTGAAAATATCTTGCACCCGCTTTTCCAACTGAGAACAAAACTGTTTTTCTAAGCGCGATCGCACTTCAGTTAGGCGATCGATCGCATCCTGAGTCGCAGCAATCCGGCGCTGGGCTAATACTTGCCTTTGCTCATTCAGTTGCTGCTTGTCGATTTGCTTGTCCAAAGCCGACACCTGCACATTCAAACTCTCAATCTGCTGCTGATTAGAGCCTGTTTCCCGGTGCAAATCGCCAATTTTTGCCTCAATTTCATCCAAGCGCTTTTGCAAGCGGCTGACATCGCCGTCAGGAAAATTTCGCAGCTTGCTATGAATATCATCTAACTGATTTTCCACCCGAGAAAGTTCGGTTCTATCGCGGCTGATATTGCCTTGCTGTCGGTCAATTTCCTCCCAAAAATCAGCCACTTGTTTATCAATTTCATTTACCCGATCGCTAATCCGAATAGTTGTTTCTTCCACATCCCCAATTCCTGCTTTATCCATCCAACCGCTAACCTGTTGGCGAGACTCAGAACCCTCCACTAATTCCGCACCGCAGATACACCGCTGCTGCGCTAATAACTCTTCCAAAAACGGGCGCTGAATCCCCGAAAGCAACTCGCCTTTTTCCCGCAAACCTTCAACAATTACTTTAAATTCAGCCGCCGCATCTGACAGAAATACCCCATAGCCGCGCATAGAGATTGAGCGTTTTAGAGCATCTGTAGCTTGGGAAATTTGTTGCTTAAATAAATTTTTCTGCATTTCCAATTCGTCTCGCAACTTTTGTAAATCCGCAGCACCGCTAAGTTCCAACAAATTACCATTAACTGCTTTTTTTAACTCCCCTTGGTTCACCAATTCCTGCTCTATTTCTACTTGTCGGCTCGCAAGTTGCTCAGCTTCTTGCTCAATTTTTTGCTTGTCTTTTAAAAGTTTCTTCGTTTCAGCATTACCAATTATATTTAAATCTGTCTCTAGAGATTTTTTGGCTTCTCCTAAATGCCGGATCGATCTATTCAAGACTTCCACACCCAGCAACTCCTTAGTAGCTTCCGCAATTTCTGCTTTCTTGTCATAGCGGACAATTTGCTCGATTCGCTCCCCATCAAAAAAGAAATATTTATGTAAACTTTCCGGCAAAATCCGCCCGATAATATCATCGGGATGCTGATCCGGCTTCAGCCACAGACCGTTATCTTTTGCTACATTCAGAAACAATTCAGCCTTGCCATGTTCTACAGTATTTTCACTTTTATAAGCGCGACAAATGCGTTTTGCTTGGTAGCGCGTGCTGTCATGTTCAAACACAATTTCCGCCCAACAACCTACGGCTTTTCCCATTTCCGCCTCAGCCAGAGCGCGCTTGTTTACTAATTGTTCTTCCGCAGCAAAAGCTGCGCTAAATTGTCCGTAAAGTACCCACGTAAAAGCATTCATTAATGCCGTTTTTCCCGCGCCGTTATTACCGTGAATTACTGTAATATTTTGCCGACCCCAAGCTAGTTTAATTTCGGGGCTTTTGCCGTAAAATTGACGAAAGTTGCATAGAGTAATTGAGATTAACTTCATACAATTGCTTCCTTAATGATTTTTAAAATGTCATCGTTAATGTGGCGGGGAGCTCTCATGTACAGTTTATCTTTTTCAATTTCCAATACCCGCTCAATAATTTGTCGGACTTCCGGCGGCGCGCTAGTAATTGGTTCCTGTACGTCGCTGAATTCCTGATGAGTTTGATAAGAAGAACGCTTTTCTGCTAAAATGCTTGTCGGTAAGGCTGCGATCGCACTATCTTCATATCTAAATGCCATAATCAAATTTTCATTCAGATTTTCCGTCATATTTTTTTTGCAAATATTAAAATATACAGAGCCTAGGCTCATGGGCGAGAAACCCGGTTTCTACGAGTTTTGTCAACAGTCACGAGAAATCTACAAAGAAACCTGGTTTCTGAACTCTGCGTGCGATCGCGAACTAAACTAGCAACTCAAACTGCGATCGAATAATTCTCTATTCTCAAACATAAACCGAACCTTAATAAATGTCAAATGTCTAATAGCCCGTAACGCTTCTGAAGTTGCAGCAATTTAACTCTAGCTTCCCCAGCATTGTCGGCTAAATCGGCAAATTCCAAGAACCGCTTCAACTCTTTTCGCAGCAAATTGCGCTCGACTTCTAGGGTTTCTCTGCCCAAATCTGGAGGCAAAACTATCATGTCAAATAAAGTTGCCCTTTCCTTCCCCGGATGTGGCCGCAAAATCCGTCCACGGCGCTGAATAAACTGGCGCGGATTGCTGCTGCTTGCTAAAATTACAGCATTGCGAATTGCAGGAATATCCACGCCTTCATCCAAACACCGAATCGCTACCAAACCTTGCAATTCTCCACTCTCAAATTGCTGGCGCAATCGTTCTCTTTCTGCTAAAGGAGTTGCCGCAGTATAAGTGTTAACTCGGTAGCCTAATTCTGAACCCAATAACTTCGCGGTTTCTGTTAGTTGGCGGTTGTTATTTCGGCGCGCACCTCCTTCGATCGCACCGTCGCCGCAGTAAAATAAAGTATGGGCTGTGTCGAGACGGTGAATCATTAATTCTCGCAAAGCTATTAATTTATTAGCCGCCGCTCCAATTAACCGGGCTCGCTGCATTAATAAAGTTGTTAAAGCATCATTTTCTTCTACTTTTTCATCGCCCCAAAGCGCCCAGCCAATCTTTTGAGTTAAGCGGGAATACTTGCGGGTTTCAGATTCGGTCAATTCTACTAAAATTGGATAGTATAAATAATGTACTAATGCTTTTTGGCGGATGGCGTCGGCTAAGGTGAGTTCCGGCTGCAAAACAGGGCCGAAATAATCTAAAATAGCTTCGGTTCCTTGTTCGTCGAAATGCCTTTCTGGGGTGGCGGAAAGGGCGAGTCGCAGTCCAATATTGCGCGGCAAACTTTCTCCTAAACGGGGCGCGCCTAAGTTGTGAACTTCGTCTCCAATAATCAGGGTTTTTTCTGGAAAATAGCGGAGTTGCGATCGCAAGCTATCCGACATTAATGTGGCGTTAGTGGTGATGATTGTGAGAAATGCTTGATCGCCCGATCGCACTTCATACAAACCCGCAGCCAGCTTATTTTGCCAACTTCGGGCGCTATCAAAAGCCAAAATAGGTTTTAAACCAAATTTCTCCGATTCGCGCGCCCACTGATTCACCAGGTGGCAGTAAGGGCAAATTACGAGCAGGACTTGCAGGTTAATTTTATTGTATAATTCTGTGGCGATCGCCAGTGCAGTAATCGTCTTGCCGCTACCCGTCGCCATCTTCAGCGTACCGCGTCCCTGATTCGCAAACCAATTAGCAACCGCCACTCGCTGATACTGTCGCAATTGCAGCGATGGCGGCATCTTCGGAAACCCAAATTGCGAATTATTAGCCGTTGAGCGATTCACCTTTAAATGTCGTTAGATGCCAACTTACCCTGACTCAACTGTAACTCATTTCTAATTAAAACTTAACAGCTCAAACAAATTTGCCGCCGACAGTTGCAAATCCGACAGCACATCCAGTACAGGTAAAGTATCTTCATTCTCTTTAATCTCAGGTTCCTGCTGCGGTTTAAAAACAATTACCAATTCTTCTTCCGGGTCAATCAGCCAACCTAATTTAGTATGATTCTTGACGCAAAACAGAATCTTATTAATTACGCGAGTTGAACTTTGCTCCGGCGATAAAATCTCAATTGTCCAATCCGGCGCAATTTCAAACCTATTTTCAATCTTTCCCTGAGAATTCATAGGAATGCGCGGCCACTCGAACACTGCTATGTCTGGAACAATAGAACGTCCCCCAAAATTGCAGCGCTGTTCGGGAAAAGCATAAGCTAATTTCTGCGGCTTGCCAACTCGATTAATAACAGATGGAAACTCGAATTGTAACGTGCTGTGTTTTCCTTGGGGCATAGCTTTTTGATGAATTTGATCATCAACATACTCGCTAGCCGGCTTAGTCTCTGGCAATAGCAGAAACTCTTCCAGAGAAATCTTTGACGGAGACTGAATTGACGTTACCATAAGCCATTAACCCCTCAACAAATCAACTCCGCCATTAAAAATCTGCATCGCCGTCTGTTTCCCAATCAGCACAACTCTCCGATTCCACACCGGTAGGGTGCATCGCACAAACCAACAAATTTCCCCCGTAAACTTGACCGTGATAGTTGCGACAACCGCGACAAGCCGGCTGCTGCGTCGGCGAAGGGTCTACATAAGTCACCATCGACAAATCTATCTCATCAAACTCAGGGTCGAAGTCGCGGCAAATTTCAATTATCGGTTCGATAAATTCATTAAATAAACCGTCAAATTCATTGAAATAACCGTCAATGTCATTAATCAGATTATTTTGTACTTGTTCAGTAAACTCTTCCGACATTTTTGCCAAAACGTCCAGCATTTCGACAAACTCTTCGCCCATTTCGCTGAAAAAATGCTCTACTTCAGAAACAGCATTTTCCATTACTCCAAAAAAATCTTTAGACCAATCTTCCATGAATTTGAGAGCTTGCTATTACAAAATATTTTACAGACAGGTGGAGCCAGCCTCATGCGAAGCGATCGCACCTACTTTCAATTCTATTACCTATTGCCTGAGATCCGTCCACATTCAACAGGGGAGATATTCAAAAAGGGAACTCAAGATTATTATCCTGAGTTCCCTTCATGCTTTACGGAGCGAGCTTTTTTGAGTTTAATCTCGCTTCAGACGCCGCAATTCCTCTTGTAAATTCTGCACCTGTTCGCGGAGCTTGTCTACGCCGCCTGTCTCTTTAGCATCTTTTGCCGAGACATCTTCTTCCTCAGAAATAATTTCAATCCGCCGAGGTTCAGCGGGTTTTGGCTCCCGGGTCGATTCTACCGGAGGCTGCTGCTGAGCCTGTTGTACCATGTCATCAACAAAGCGGCGAGCTTCTTCCGTGGACATCTCGCCCCGCTTCACCAATTCGTCTGCCAGCTTTTGGGCTTCAGTGCGTAATTCAGTTAACTTGCTGCCAGCTTTTTCACCAGCGTAAGAAGCTAGCCCGACACCAAGGTAAACTGCTTTTTGTAAAATATCTCCGAAACCAGGCATAGGAGCTACACCTCATAAAACTGGGTGAACCGGAGACCACGCCTATTACAAGCATCCCGTGTTGCTGCTACCTTCCGGTCCTGACAAGATTTGGGCGTTGGAATCGCGTGGGTCCAGTTCATAAATGAGTATAACACAGTTATTTATTCTTCAACCACACACCAGTGATAAATTTCCTAAATAACGCAACCATTCTTCACCAGCGGGTCTTCAGCGACGATCGCCTTCGCCTCATCCATCGAACCCGCCTCAAACATCAACATACCGCCGCCCCGCCGCCCCCAGTAGCCAGTTTTCGCTCGGTGTCCTTTAGAAATCAACTCTCGGACATAAGCTCTGTGAGCTGGCACGTATTGGTCAAAGACAGGCTTTTCGACAATTCCTTGCTCAATTTTTAAAAACCAAGGCATTTTTATTTTGGATGTTAGATTTTATATTTTAGATTGGGAATGGGCGATCACCAATGGGATCTAGAGCAAATGCTCTATATTCCATTTTGCACCATCCTTTCTTAACTGCGATGTTATCCGATGAACCAGTCAAAACAGCGATTTTTTATTGCCCTAGTGCCGCCTCCCGATATTGAACAGCACATTACTGAGATTCAACAGTATTTTGCGGAACACTACAACAGCCGCTGTGCTTTGAATTCGCCGCCGCACATCACGCTGCAACCTCCTTTTCACTCGTTAGCGGAGGATGTTCCCAAATTAGAGGAAAGTTTGAACCAGTTTTCTGCAAATCGGCTGCCCATTCCCGTTACTCTATCCGGTTTTGCTGCTTTCGCGCCCCGCGTCATTTACGCTGATGTTGTCAAATCACCCGAATTGCTGGAGATTCACAAAGATTTGATGAGTTATTTGGAGGCAACTTTGGGAATAGTCGATCGAGTTTCCCAGACTCGCCCATTTGTACCGCACATGACAGTAGCCTTTCGCGATTTAACTAAGGAGAATTTTCAAACGGCTTGGTTGGAATTCTCCGGGCGATCGCTCCACTTTGAGTTTACCGCTTCCGCGTTAACTTTACTGATTCACGACGGCAGCCGGTGGAACATCAGCAACCAATTCCCACTTTCCGCCTAAACTCTCTCCCTTCTCTTTCTTCGCGTCAATAGCGTCTTCGCGGTTCGTTTTCCGCAAAAAATATTGTTAGGATCGCGAATTAAATAATTTACACTCTTGAAAGTGGCATGGGCGTCCCGCCCGCCCTTTCTGGACGGGCGGGACGCCCATCCCACAAGAACATCACGCATTGTAAGTTATTTAATTCTCATTCCTTAGCAAAGCATCATTAATCAACACTTCGGACAGTTTCAGGGCTGACTCGCGGGGGGCGAGAAACCCGGTTTCTACGAGTTTTGCGTCTAGGAACGAGAAATATTCGTAGAAACCGGGTTTCTGAGGTCGCAAGTGCGTCCACAAACCAGATGACTTTAGTCCTCACTACAAATCTGTTTAAAATTAAAGGCAGTCACAGCTTACCGATTAATCTTATTAGGAGTTGCAAGTGCCACAGTTCCGTAAACCGAAATTCCCGACTGTTTCAATATTTTAGTTGCCGACTTAACCGTAGTACCGCTAGTGTAAATATCATCAACTAACAGCACTCGATCGCGCGGGAGCCGGCGGCGAAAATCTTTCCCCAAAATTAAAGCATTTTCCATTTCCGCTTGCCGCTGCTGTGCTGTCAGAGCGAATAAAGGCTGAGTATTTTTCACCCGAGCCAAACCGTGGCGCTGCAAAGGCAAACCAGTCAGCTCGCAAAAACTTTCAGCCAAAAGTTCCGCCTGGTTAAAACCGCGCTCCTTGAGCTTTTCTTGGTGCATGGGAATCGGTACAACTGTTAAATTATCTGTAGCTAATTCGGGAAAACTCAACCAAGCTTCGGCCAGCCAGCCGCCGAGAGGTTTGGCTAATTGCGGATTGCCGTCATATTTCAAAGCAGCGATCGCCCGTTTGAGAGCCCCGCCGTACTCACCCCACACAAAAACAGGCTGCTCTGAATGCCAAAATCGACCGGGATCGGCTAACTGAAATCCCTGAAGTTGCTTGTGGCAGTAGGGACAAAACTCTCTGGCGGCTGGTCGCTGACAAAGAGGACAGTTAGACTTAAGAAATAAATTGAGAAAAGATTTGAGTAATCCGGTCCATTGTCGCTTGTTCATCCTAAAATTGTGGTAAGTGATTAATGGGAAAAACTATCAAATTCAATCAGTTTGCAAGAACAGGATCGCAGCGTGAAAAACCTCTACTGGCTAGACAAAATTCAACCTTCAGACCGAGATGCAGTGGGAGAAAAAGCATTTTACTTGAGCTGTTTGCTCCAGAAAAATCATCCCGTTGTACCGGGTTTTGTCGTGCCGGCTAAAACATTTTGGCAGTTTTTAGAGTCGATCGACTGGCTAGAACCGCTGTTTGCTGACTGGCCCCACTCTTCCCTGCATTTGAATGTCGATGAACCCAGACAACTGCAATCGATCGCCCGCAGCATCCGCCACCAAATCCTCGCCGGCAAACTGCCAGATTCACTGCTCTCCACCCTAGAGTCTGCTGTTTGTCAACTAAACTCCAACTCAAACTCCAAAGCCTTAATTTTTCGCCCTTCCCTGACTTCATGGAACCCGAAAACAATCGGAATCCTGCAAGCTCACGCAGTAAGGGCAGAACCAGAAGCAATTGGGGCCGGACTCAAACGAGCTTGGGCAGAACTGTTCAGAGCCCGAAGTCTATTTTACTGGCAGCGCTGCGGCCTGAGGATACAGCAAATCAATCCCGCAGTTTTGGTGCAGCCGCTTCAAGGAGCCATCGCCGCAGGCGAGGTGAAAACTAAAGCGGGTGCAGCGTGGGAAATCCAAGCCACCTGCGGTTTGGGATTGTCCCTCGCTAGGGGAGAAACCGTCCCCGATTACTATCAAGTGCAGCCGGAAACAGGCGCAGTTAAATTCCAGCGGCTCGGTTACAAAACATTAGCCTACAATCTCAAAGTCGGCGACGGACAAGCGAAAAAAAAACCGCATACTGGCAATTTGGCTGCTGTCAAAATTCCCAATTCTCCATTTCTAATTCCTGATTTTCCTGACAGTTGCGTGGAAGTTTTAGCGCTGGGAGAGGAAGCACAAACTGAATACGTTTTACAGGCATCACAACTGCAAGAAATCATTGAATTGAGTAAAAAAGCGATCGCAGAATTTGACTCGGATTTAATCTTGAAGTGGACGATCAACCAGATAGCAAACAGCAGTGAAGCGCAGTTTTATTTTACTCAAGTTCGTCTTTTGAAAGGGGAAAAAGTCGCATCGGTATGGGAAAAGCCGATCGCCCCAGCCAGGACTCCTGCGATCCTCAGAGGTTTGGCTGCCGCATCAGGAAAAGTTGAAGCAATTGCCCAAGTTATGACTAATTCGCACCCAGAAAACGCGGAATTTTTAGCCGGAGGCATTTTGGTAGCCCGGACAATCGAGCCGAATTGGTTGCCTTGGCTGAAAGTTGCTGCTGGGGTAGTTGCGGAACAAGGAGGCATGACAGGCCACGGTGCCATTTTAGCGAGAGAATTGGGGATTCCGGCTGTGGTGGGAGTTGCCGGGGCCACTCGGGCGATCGCCTCGGGCGATTCGGTGTTGGTAGACGGCGATAGCGGAGAAGTTTTTGCCACCGCCCAACAGGACGCGATCGAGACAGGAGACAGTAGCAGACTTGGGGACAGATCGACAAATGCAGATATATACAGTACAGCAGCAAAAATGTCAATAGCCAACCACCAATTTTCAAGCTCGGATCGATCGTCCAATCGCGGGCCTAAATCTCGACGGCCTGAGTCTGGCGAATATGTTTGGTACCCCCCAACGGCGACTCAACTGCTAGTTAATGTCAGCCAAACGAGTTCTATCGACCGCCTCAAAAATCTGCCAATAGACGGCATCGGATTGGTGCGATCGGAATTAATGGCATTGGAAGCGTTGGACTCTCAAAACCCCAAAGTTTGGCTGCAAGAGGGCCGCGAATCGGAATTTGTCTCGCGCATGGCGGATTGCCTCAGTTTATTTGCTGCTGCCGTTTCGCCGCGACCGCTATTTTATCGAGCTCTCGATTTGCGCGAATCAGGTGCCCACGGCAGTTTCAGTTATACCTTTGAACCGGAGTTATTTGATTGGGAACTGTGCGTACTTCAAAAAGTCTGCGAGTCTGGCCATACAAATGTCAATTTAATTTTGCCTTTCGTGCGCTCTGTTGACGAGTTTGTCTACTGCCGCCAGCGCTTAGAAACAATTTGGAAAAAGCGACCTGCGGAGTTTCAACTGTGGATTATGGCGGAAGTTCCTTCCGTGTTATTTTTATTGCCAGATTACGTAAAAGCAGGAGTTCAAGGAATTTCCATCGGCACCAACGATTTAACTCAATTGCTGTTAGGCATTCACCGCAACTCCGAACAGGTAGCAGGTGCTTTTAACGGGCGCGATCGGGCAGTGATGAGGGCGATCGAACAATTAATCCTTGAGGCCCGGGCCGCAGGCATTCCTTGCTCTATCTGCGGCGATGCTCCAGCATTGTATCCGGAGACAGTTGAATCCTTCGTGCGGTGGGGGATTTCTTCTATTTCGGTCAATGTCGATGCCGTAGAACAAACTTGCAGGGCGATCGCCCGCGCCGAACAGCGCGTGCTCCTAGAACTAGCTCGATCGATAATTAACAATTAACCACTCCCGGACGCAGTTTACCTTACCAACCTGGTTGCTACTCTAAATCATACCTTTGGCAAGCAGCAACCCGATCGGAAACCGGGCTGATAGACACCCGTGCGTCTAAGACTATTAACAATTACACAAACCCGGTTTCTGAGTAGATATAGCAACCCCCCAGACGGTTACACTATTTGAGATTTTAGAGTAAATAATTGAAGAATTGAAAAAGACTGATGACAGCCCGGGTTTGGATCGCCGGCCTACAGTTGGATTCTTTTTGTAAAATGGTATTAGAACGTTCTTAATTGTTGAAAGTCTTACTTTTATTCTTGAATGCCTTCTTGCTTCTACCGAACGCTATATATCGCGCTCAACCCCTGATTTTTCGTAGCAACCTGGTTTCGGAACCTAAGTCCTAAATTAACAATATCTGATTTTCAAGCTAGGATAGAAATATCGCTAACACTTGACCCGGAGGTACAAACAGTGAAATCGAAAATTATTGCAACAGCAGCAATACTTGCCGCCCTCGGCTGTCTGCATCCCCACCCAGCATTATCTCAACCTGCAACTGACGGCGGGACAAAACCCGGATTCTGGCAACCTCAAGCGCAGGTTGACAATACTCGCAACATTACCCTCAGACTCTTAAATGAAACAGGATTAAACCTAGAATACGGTCAATCAGGTGCCAGCTTGTCATCCTTGCCCGTCGGAGTCACCAAAAATATCATTGTTCGCATCAGCAATCGCACCGGCGACATTGCCAATATTCCGATTAATGCCACAGGAGGAAGCACAAGTTTGAAATACGACTATAACGTTGACTCGCAGCAAAACATTGTGACGATTCGCATCACCAGATCGGATGGCCGCACTAGGCAAGACCGGTCAGTTTATATTGATGAAAAAGGGCGAGTTTACTCTTTCTAAGACTGACGCCGATCGACCCGGTTTCTCCTAATAAATTTTGCTTTTAGCGGTGAGGTATCCGGGAAGAAATCGGGTTTCTAGACTCCCGTGCGTCAATTTTGGCTGTCTCAAAAAGTACGATCGAGTGCAGCCCATTCAGGGTCGATATTTTTGTGCAGCGGATTTGACATTGCATCCCCAAGAGCGACTGCTGCTAGAAAATCGGCGCTAGTTGCGCACTGGCGCATCAGGTGGGTTCCGAGAGGATGTCAACCGCCGCATCGCGGACTAATATTCGCCGTTCCTCTTGATACCTGCGCCTCGATTGCCCTCTTCTTTCGGTTTAGCTTTGTTTACTCGCAAGGGACGCCCCATCCACTCTGCACCGTCTAATTCGGCAATTGCAGCGTCTTCTTGGGCATCCTCCATCATCTCAACAAATGCAAAACCGCGCATCCGACCGGTTTCCCTGTCGGTAGGCAAGACAACTCGCTTGACTGTGCCGTGTTCTGCAAATACTGCTTTCAGGTCTTCTTCGGTGGCGCGGTAAGACAGATTTCCAATGTAGATAGTCATGTCGATCGAACTGAACTTGTTGTGCTATACATAATAACCTGTTCATTTTACTGTCAAGCGCTATCTTGCTTGCAACTGGGCAATCGAATCTGACTAAAAGGGTTTGCCACACTGACAAACCCTTTCTAGTGACTGCAATAGTTAGTGCTTTTCCTTAGTCGATCGAGATTGACTGAGGCCCGGTGCTTTTACCGTTGGTGGGTTCGGCTGGGGGAGTAGTGTAGGAAGTTGAACCGGCTTGCTCGTCGATCCAGCTTTTAACGGGATCTTCGTGAAGGTTGAGTCGAAGCATACCAGATAAAAATCCGCCTGCGAAGGCGATGGGCTGTTGGATCAATTCTTTGGTCATTGGGATGAGTTCGTCGAGGAACATTCAAGAGTCTCCTTGTGTTGCAGGGGTTCTACCTTAACTGTACCGTTTGTACTGCGATGCTGGCAGCGACCTACAAAAAACCCTGTTCCCAGCGCTGAAGATGCGCGGTCGGCTAATTTGCCGGCTATTGACCTACAATGCTAATCAATTTGCTGCAAAAATTTTATGTGCCGTTTGCTTGGCTACCTCGGGGAGCCGATTTTACTCGATGCTATTCTGTACAAGCCGGAACATTCCCTAATTGTGCAGAGTTACGAGCCCCGCGAAATGACTTCTGGCCTACTCAATGCTGACGGTTTTGGTATTGGTTGGTATCACCCGCACTTAGATACTGACCCGTTTACCTATAAAAATGTACAGCCAATTTGGAGCGACATTAACCTTCCGAGTATCAGTCGATACGTTGAATCAGGATGCGCGATCGGATATGTTCGCAGTGCAACTTCAGGACAAGCTGTAGATTTGAGCAACTGTCAGCCGTTTCAGAACGATCGCCTGCTGTTTGTACACAACGGCTTCGTGAAGAATTTTCGGCAAACTCTTTACAGACCAATTCGCGATCGGCTCAGCGATACCCTTTATCAATCAATTAACGGTACTACAGATTCTGAGCATATCTTCGCCTTGTTTGTCAATGAATTGACCGCCGCTAATCTGACTCTAGAAGCTGCTTTGCAAAACTCGCTGAAAACTTTGGCCGAGCTAGCAAACTTTCACCAAGTAGAATTTTCAGCTAATATAATTATCAGTGACGGACACCGGCTCGTTGCCTCTCGCTTTGCTTCCCAAAAAACCCCTCCTTCCCTCTATTGGTTGCGGGACGATTTAAATTTCCCGAATTCTGTCTTCATTGCTTCTGAACCTTTATTTGCTGGAAATTGGCACTCGTGCCCAGTCCAGAGCATTATCAGTACCGGAGTAGATCGTGATATCGAAATCTATCCAATCTTGTAGAGAGACAATTTATCGCGATTTTCAACAGTGTCGCAGCGGCACTTTCAAGCTATTTACAGACATCGATTACGATACTTTTTGCCGTCAAGCTCATCCTGATTTCAGTCCAGTTGGCTGGCACTTAGGTCACATTGCTTATACTGAGGATTTGTGGCTGTTGCAGCGGTGTGCTGGGTTGCAACCTGTCTTTCCTCAGTATCACCAACTATTTGCTGCTGATATTTTGCCCAAAAAACAACGGGTTTTTTTGCCGACGTTACCTGAAGTTAAATTATATCTGGACGCGGTGAGAAAAAAGGTGTTAGATTATTTGGAAGTAGCGCCGATCGACGAGCAAGAACGTCTCTGGCGGTTTATTATTCAGCACGAAAGCCAGCACTGCGAAACAGTTGCTTTCGTGTTGCAAATGCACAGGAAGAAGGAAGAAGAAAGTTCGGCAACGGATTTGGTAACGGATTTAAGGGACGTAACGGATAGAAGGAAGAAGAAAGAGGGAAGATTAATTGCCGATTACCAATTCCCGATTACTGATTCGGCTATTGAAATTCCGGGCGGGGAATTTTACATGGGAAGCGATGCTGCTGAGGCTTTGGATAACGAGCGATCGCGCCACCTATGTTATTTAGAAGCATACTCGATCGATCGCTATCCCGTCACTTGCGGTCAATACCGAGATTTCATGGAATCCGGCGGCTATCAAAACCCTGATTGGTGGTCAGCGGACGGCTGGAAATGGCTGCAAGTCGAAGCCGTCTCTCGACCGCTTTACTGGTCAGAAAATCCAGCTTTCAACAACCATCCAGTCTGCGGCGTGAGTTGGTACGAAGCCGAAGCTTACTGCAACTTTATCGGCAAGCGTTTGCCATCGGAAGCCGAATGGGAAAAAGCTGCGATTTGGGAAGCCGCAAATCAAACATATCGCATCTATCCTTGGGGAGAAAAACAGCCAAACGGCAGCCTGTGCAATCACGGCAATAATATTGCAAAAACCTCGCCAGTTGATGCCTTTCCCAAAGGAGCAAGTGCGTCCGGTTGCTGCGATATGTTGGGCAATGTTTGGGAATGGACTGCTTCAACCTTTGACGCCTATCCGGGATTTAAAAGTTATCCTTACAGGGGCTATTCTCAAGCTTATTTTGATGGAGAACACCGGGTTTTGAAAGGCGGGAGTTGGGCGACTTTTCCGCAGGCACTGCGATCGACCTTTCGGAATTGGTATTATCCGGGCGTGCGGCAAATTATTGCTGGTTTTCGCTGCGCTAAGTAGTTCGCTATGTAATGATAACTGCAATCAAATTGGTTCGTAGTGAGGACTCAAGTCCTCGAACTTTTCAGAGGACTTGAGTCCTCACTAATTGCCTTATCACGCTTATTTTACGGACATCCTATAAATTGCTGGAAAGGGAATTTGGGACGAAATTTGTTTGCAAACTGCAAATTTATTTCATGTAAAAATATCAGGTAATATCAATTCCGGCTGCGCCGGAATGATATCAAATCCGCGCTTCATCGTGCTGGTAAGGTCGAATCAAGCTGCCAACAAATATCAACGAAATTTTCAGTTTTTTGACTCACAGTCAACAGTCAACAGTCAACCGCGTTGCCCTGAGCCAAGTCGAAGGGTCAACAATCATGAGGAGTGCAACCGAAATCGATATAAAACAAGTTTGGTTAATTATTTAATAATTTTTGTGGATAAATTTTAAGTTTTAATTGTGGATGCGATCGCCATCCGGTGAGACAATACATAACGGAGATCGGCATGAAAAATCTGACTTGAGCGCGATATTTGGCAACGCGACTGCGTGCTATACCCATATGTGCATCTAAAAATTACTTTATGAAATTCCCAAGACTGTCCGACACGGCAAACTCAGCCTCAACCAAAGAAACGCGGCTGCACTTAGAGCGATTGGTGAGCGCTGCGGCACCGACACCCGCAGAAATCAATGCTGGCAGCGATGCAGTTATCGGGTTGACTCAAAACCCCAAATCCCTGCCTCCAAAGTATTTCTACGACGATCGCGGATCGAACTTGTTCGAGTTGATTTGTCAGTTGCCGGAATACTACCTGACGCGCACTGAGACGGCTATTTTGCAGCGGTGCGCGGGGGCGATCGCAAAGTTAACGGGCCCCTGCGAAATCGTCGAACTCGGCAGCGGCAGTTCCACCAAAACTCGGATTCTCCTCGATGCTTACAGTCAACGGGAATATCCCCTGCACTATTTGCCGATCGACATCAGTCCCACTATCCTAGAAAGCAGCGCTTGTCAACTTTTGGCAGATTATCCGTCGCTCCAGATTCACGGACTTGTCAGCACCTACGAATTAGCCTTAGCTAAAATTGCACCGTCGCCGTTGCCAACCCGAATGATTTGCTTTCTAGGCAGTACCCTCGGCAATCTCAACGCTCGAGAATGCGATGTATTCTTCTCGCAAATTGTCGCTGCATTGCAGCCGGGAGAGTATTTTTTGCTGGGAATTGACTTAGACAAATCTAAGGATATTTTAGAGCCTGCCTACGATGACAGTCAAGGAGTAACGGCGGCATTTAACTTGAATATGCTGCGGCATTTAAATCGAAAATATGAGGGAAATTTTGATTTGGCACAGTTCGAGCATTGGGCATTTTACAATCAAGAGGAATGTCAAATTGAAATGCACTTAAAAAGTAAAAAAGCGCAAAAAGTGCAGTTGCGCGCTCTCAATTTAACGGTTGAATTTGCAGCGGGAGAAACTATCCGCAGCGAGATATCCCGCAAGTTTAATCTTAATAATGTAAAAGAAGAACTTTCGCAGCGTGGTTTAATGCCGGTGCAAGTTTGGACTGATCCCAATCAGTGGTTTGGCTTGATGCTTTGTCAGATGTCAGATGTTAATCAATGAGTTCTTCAGATATTACCCACAGTCATGACACGGCAGTGCCGTGTCCCTACAAATCTGGCCATGCTTACATCGGATTGGGCGATGGCGTCAGGTTCTCGCCCGTGCTACGACGTTGTGGGGTAGGGAGACGGCAGTGCCGTCTCCTCAATTTCTGTGTTGTCGATGGTTCTAAATTCAGGATATCGTCTTAGCAATTACCACTTAGCAATTACCACTTAGCAATTAACAAATCGGCCGCTGTCCGGGTTTGACGGCGTGAATGTACTCGCTGCCCGAGGTCGGCCATCCCCGCTTATAATAAGCTTCCTCCGGCTTCCCCCAGCCCAACTGCAACAAAATTTCTAGAAAATCCAACTTTTCCCACTTCGAGAGACTGGCCCATTCTGTGCGCTGGGCTATAGCCTCTACATCAACCGGCTCGATATATCGAAAATCCTTCCCGCTGTTAACACTTAAATACAAATCCATCCCCGCAGTTACCTGCTGCCAGAATTTCAACATAGCAATCTTAGCGGCCTTGAGCGCGATCAAATCAACCGGTAGAGCTATTAATTCGTCATCCACTGCCGGATAGCGTAGAGTATTGCCTTTAACCGCCATTTCCCGCCAGACAATCCCAGAAACTTGATGTTCCCGCTGGTATTCGTGCACGGCTGCCTTAAAATTTTGATAAGCAGTGAATTTCTGCACGCCCTCTGATTTGAGAAAGCGGTCAATCACGGGGTTGCCTGTAGCAGGAGTTTCAGTCAAGTTGAGACGCCGCCCCTGCAAGCAGGCTTGGCGCTCTTCTTCGAGGATTTTAATGAGTTCCGCCGTGCTGTAGACCTTGGGCATCTTTATTCAGGCAAAATCAATAGATTTGCTGGTCGGGCTGGTTTTTTCGGCTAATTTTCTGTAAAGATTGTTTGTTTTTTGAGCAATATCACTTTGCCGTTATTCTAACTTTTCTTTGTGCTTAATTATAGTTTGACAGTTTACAGGAGTTGAGCCTAGAAATCCCGAAAGCCTCTTCAAAAAAGCCGTTAAGAGTATACCGAATCGCAAGTTAGGCGGGGAAATGGGCCGCGGGCGTACCGGGCGGGATTTTTCTCCAAAAACAAAGCCCCCTCGAAGCAGGGGGCAAAACTAACTTAGAGGTGTGGGAGTTTTATTGGGCGGGTCGATGGAACAAACGACAAAAAAAGCAGCATTCGCACCTGCCGTCAACTACCAAAACTCAAATTTTCAGTCTCAAAGCTTAGTAGCGTCGTGAAGAGCGATTGTTGTCGCCCCAGCCGCAGCCGCCCGAGAAGTGTTTGTTTTAGCGAGGTTTGGCTTTGTTGACTTTCAAGTTGCGGCCCATCCACTCAGCACCGTCTAGAGCTTCGATGGCTGCTTCTTCTTCTGCCTCGCTTGCCATTTCCACGAAAGCAAAACCCCGTACCCTGCCTGTTTCCCGGTCCTTTGGCACTTGGACGCGGCTTACGGTACCGTACTCGGCAAATACTTGTTTAAGGTCATCTTCTTGTACCTGATATGAAAGATTACCCACGTAAATCGACATAAAATCTCCAGAATCATTAGGGTGCAGAGAGTTAGATTCGGAGAGACGCTTGTAAATACACACCAACAAACTACGCAACCGAATTTAATTCTTGAAAAACAACTATAACATGAAGCCAGCAGAATCAGCGATTGGCTGTCAGAATTTTCAACAGTCTTGGACGCAAGTGTCACAATTAGTCATGCGCTCTACTATCGG
Organism: Microcoleus sp. BROC3; assembly: GCF_036702515.1. NCBI lineage: Bacteria > Bacillati > Cyanobacteriota > Cyanophyceae > Oscillatoriales > Microcoleaceae > Microcoleus > Microcoleus sp. BROC3. The sequence goes on along the minus strand of NZ_JAUBTQ010000002.1, from coordinate 122,509 downwards.
GAACTGTTGATAATGAGTTCACAATCCAAGTCGGACGTACCCTACAAATCGATGGTCGTGTGCCAGTTAGCATTAGTCCTATTCAATTTTGGCTGCCGTCGGGCAATCTCCAACAGCAAGTATTGGCTAGAGGGCAGCTAGAAAAAAAAATCTTCTAATTAGCGTCTTGCAATGGCGGCCGAAAAATTATTCTGAAAAGAGATCTTAGCAATATCTACGCGCATTTTCTTACCCCAAGTATAGACATCAAAGCTAACCAGATCGCGATCGACATTGCCAGAACTTTCCTCTTGAATTGCGATATTTCCCAACAGCGCCACCCAGTGATTCGGATCGGGTATCAGCATGGCGAGTCAGGCTGGGAACTGGGCTGCAGGCGTACCGGGCGGGATTTTTCGCCAAACACAAAGCCCCCTCAAAGGAGGGGGCAAAACTAACTTAGAGGTGTGGGAGTTTTATTTGATGGGTCGATGGAACAACCCGAAAAAAAAAGCAGCATTCGCACCTGCCGTCAACTACCAAAACTCAAATTTTCAGTCTCAAAGCTTAGTAGCGTCGTGAAGAGCGATTGTTGTCGCCGCCCCAGCCGCCGCCGCCACTTGATGGGCGTTTGTTGTTGTTTTCGCGAGGTTTGGCTTTGTTGACTTTCAAGTCGCGGCCCATCCACTCAGCACCGTCTAGGGCTGCGATGGCTGCTGCTTCTTCTGCCTCGCTTGCCATTTCCACAAAAGCAAAACCCCGCATTCTGCCTGTTTCCCGGTCCATTGGCACTTGGACGCGGCTTACAGTACCGTACTCGGCAAATACTTCGCTGAGGTCGTCTGATGTTACCTCATATGAAAGATTACCCACGTAAATCGACATAAAATCTCCAGAATCATTAGGGTGCAGAGATTTAGATTCGGAGAGACGCTTGTAAATAAACACCAACAAAGCTACGCAACCGAATTTAATTCTTGAACAACAACTATAACATGAAGCCAGCAGAATCAGCCATTGGCTGTCATAATTTTCAATTTTGGGTGCCCTCGGGCAATCTCCGACAGTAAAGTATTCGTGATAACTGACATCTTGCACTTTTGGCGTCATCCGCTTGGTTTATTGCGGCGCGATCGACCTGAGGGGTAAAATTTTTCGTCGCTGTTACCAGGTTGATTGGGTCTGATTGAGAACAGTGCCTGACATCAGTTATAACTGACATCCGGCACTGTTCTGGCTGGGCAAGCATCGTGCCCGTTCCAGCAGAGATAAATGTTTTTAGCCCAGGAGTCATCTTCCGAGCCAATCTCGCATCTCCCATCTCCCGTCTCTCATCGAATCGGATTTAGCGCCAGATAATGGCGGTTGCCAAGTAATTATCAAAAGAGTTATTAGCAATATCTACGCGCATTTTTCTACTCCTAATATAGACATCAAAGTTAATCCGATATAGAACAGCGATATTTCCAAAAAGTTTACTTTTGATTGGCGGTAATAGTGCATAATTAGAAATACGTTTAATTGTTTTATTCACTACACCTTCATTTTGAGATCGTGAAATGTCCCAATTGCCAGCTTTAACACATCACAAAAAAAAAATCACAAAAAAAAAAATTTTAAATGTCTAAATTATGAACAAATTTGGTCATGTATCTCAGACTTAAACCAATTTAATTATCATCAATAAATTTAATGGTTTGGTTAATTATAAAAGATACCTCGGGATGGATGTGCGATCTGTTTAATTTATTTCTGTTTAATTTGATAAATATGTTGTTAATCTTTTAGCTGTTGAGCTACCCCATTTATATAGATCGGGCTTTTGGGTGAAAAACATTTAATATTGTTCTATATATCTATCTGTAGTTTTTTTAGGTTTTCCCTTCAGCCTCTCAGCTTTTATACTTTCTAGATTGTCTAGCTTTGAATGAATGCAGCAAGAGGACACTTTATTTAATTAACAGCCTCCAAGCTCAGCAATTGTAGCGGGCGTTTTCCATGATTTAGTAAGAATAAAATCCGGATTATTTATGTAAGATTTCCATTTTATTAATTGTTAAAATCTTTATGTACTTTCTCTATTTACTCTCTCTCTGAAATGATTCTGTGCTGGCATCTTTACACTGATTGAATTAATTTTTTTCCCTTATACCCTATTTAAATGTCTAACAGCTTATGTCCTTGGAAAGATGCGATCGCACTCCTACATCCCTAGCATTGTAAAAGTTGAAAGCCCACAGTCCACAAAACTTGTCTGGTACAGAGAGAAGCAAGCCTAGACAAACGAGTGTGAAGCAGTTACAGAGGATTTTAGATGGTTATAAACAGTTCGTTAACCCGGCCCTTGGCTGTAGTGACGGGTGCCTCTAACGGTATCGGCTACGAACTCGCCAAACAGTTCGCTCAAAACGGATTCGATCTCCTAGTCACCGCCACCGGAGCGAGCATCAATGAAGCGGCTCAAGCCTTTGAGGGGCTCGGTGCGAAAGTCGATACAGTGCAGGCAGACCTCGCTACCTACGACGGTGTTGAAACGCTCTACAACCAGATTAAAGCGACTAATCGGCCAGTAGATGCGATCGCAATTAATGCCGGTGTCGGCGTCGGGGGCGACTTTGCCCGCGAGACAGACTTGAAGGACGAACTAAATCTGATTAACCTCAACGTTGTCTCGTCTGTGCATTTGGCTAAACGGGTAGTTAAGGATATGGTCGATCGCGGCCAGGGACGGATTCTATTCACTTCGTCGATTGCCGCCCTAATGCCCGGCCCGTTCGAGGCAGTCTACGCGGCATCTAAAGCATTTATACACTCCTTCTCAGAAGGGCTGCGTAACGAGTTAAAGGACACAGGCGTCACCGTTACCGCGCTGATGCCAGGGCCGACGGATACCAACTTCTTCCATCGGGCGGGAATGGACGACACGAAGGCGGGCGCAGACACGAAAGACGACCCGGCCGAAGTTGCCAAGCAGGGCTTCGAGGCGCTGATGGCGGGTAAGGACGACATTATCGCCGGTTCACTCAAGACAAAGATTCTGGCCAGCGCGAGCAAGGTTTTGCCTGATACCGTTAATGCCGAAATGCACCGCCAGCTTACTGAACCGGGATCTGCTAACAAATAATTCGCGCCCGTCTTATCTATTCTTATGTGCAGATTTAAAGGAAGTAAACATCGCAGATAATGGCAAGATTGCTGCCGATAAAAGCGTGTTTACTTCTCCCAGTAGTGACGATTTAGCACATTTTTCTCAGGCGTTCATCGATGGCATTATGCAGCATCGCCCTTGGATACGAACTGAGGAATAAATGGTTCTCGCCTAAGTAATTTAGTGCAGCACATTTATGCAAATTCATCATCTCAATTGTGGCTGTATGTGTCCCATTGGTGGGGCGCTTTTCGATGGCTTCAGTCGGGGTTTGACGGCTCACCTCGTCTGCCATTGTCTGCTCGTTGAAACGAATCAGGGACTGGTTCTGATTGATACCGGCTTCGGATTGCGGGATATCGAGTCGCCTTACTCCCGGCTCAGCCCGTTTTTCGTGCATTTTAATAACATCCAGTTCGATCGCAAGTACACGGCCATCCATCAAATTGAACAGCTCGGATTTTCACCAAGCGATGTGCGCCATATTGTGCTCACCCACCTCGATTTCGATCATGCCGGTGGTCTAGAAGATTTCCCGGAAGCAACGGTACACGTCATGCAGGCTGAAATCGATGCCGCACAGGATCGGCACGGTTTCATCACAAAAAGGCGCTATCGTCCGGGGCAGTGGGATGAAGTCAAACACTGGAAATACTATTCGGCGGGTGGCGAACCTTGGTTCGGTTTTGAAGCTGTCCGCGACCTCGACGGGTTGCCGCCGGAAATTTTGCTAATCCCGTTGGTGGGGCACACGCGCGGTCATGCTGGCATTGCCATTGATACACCCGAGGGCTGGCTCCTGCACGCAGGGGATGCCTATTTCTACCGACACGAGATGGATGCCGCTAACCGGCGCTGCACGCCCGCTTTGCGCGCCTACCAATGGATGATGGAGGTCGATCGCAAGGCTCGGTTGCTCAATCAAGGCCGGCTGCACGCATTATCGGTGCAGCATAGTAAAGATGTGCGCCTGTTTTGCAGTCACGATGCTATTGAGTTAAAAGCCTTCGTTGACGGGTCTAGTAGCTCTTAAAACTAGAAATTTCATCATTACTATTGATTAGGTAAAGTAGGCGGTTGGAGAAGTTGCAGCCGGACTGCTGTCTGGATTTTGAGACATCTTAAATTTACAACTCAAAACTCTTTAGTGCAGCGAAGCGGTGAGTGAGTCCTAGTAGTTTCTTGAAGAAGGCATTTATGAATATCAGCAGACGCAATATGTTAAAAGTAACTTCTGCTTCGGGTTTGGTTGCAGCAGGGCTGGCAGCTTCCGAAGGGTTTTTCAAACCTGTGTTAGCTCAAGATGAACTGACCCAACTAGACGCTGAAAGTCCAGTTGCCCAAGGTCAAATCCAAAGCGGCGAGATGAGTTACAGGACGCTGGGACGCACAGGAGAGCGAGTGTCTGCAATTGGCTTGGGGGGACACCATATCGGACGCCTTCGAGAGGAGCAAGAAGCTATTAAGCTCATTCGCAGTGCGATCGACCGTGGCATCAATTTCATGGACAATTCTTGGGATTATCATAACGGACGCAGCCACCGCTGGATGGGTGCAGCGCTCAAGGATGGCTACCGGCAAAAGGTGTTTCTGATGACCAAGATTGATGGCCGCACCAAGGGCGCGGCGATGATGCAGATTGACGAGTCACTGAAGGCGTTGCAGACCGATCGCATTGACCTGATGCAGCATCACGAAATTATTCGGATGGAAGACCCCGATCGCATTTTTGCTCCCGGCGGGGCTATGGAGGCCGTCGTAGAAGCGCAGAAGGCGGGCAAGATTCGCTACATCGGGTTTACAGGACACAAAGACCCTTTGGTTCACCTACGAGTGATGGAAATTGCCGCTCAAAACAATTTCCGTTTTGACGCGGTACAGATGCCGCTGAACGTGATGGACGCTCATTTTAGAAGTTTTGAGCAACAAGTTCTGCCGGTGCTGGTGAAGAACCAAATAGGTGTATTGGGGATGAAATCTATGGGCGACCCCTATGTGCTTAGAAGTAATACAGTAAGCCCGATCGAATGTCTCCACTATGCGATGAATCTGCCTACTTCAGTTGTGATTACTGGCATTGATAGTATGCAACTCCTCGATCAAGCGTTTGAGGCCGCTCGCACGTTTAAGCCGATGGATCGAGCACAAGTTGCAGCAATGCTGAATCGCACTCGCGAGGCGGCGGCAAAAGGGCAATACGAACTGTATAAAACTACCAACCAATTTGATAGTACCGCCATGAACCCATCGTGGCTAGGTTGACACTCCCCTGGCTAAAGCCGAGGGGATTCTTGTTTCGCAGAATCGACTTGCCGATGCAGAATTGCTTCAACATCGGTAGCGGTCAATTCTCCACAAGCGTTCGGATCTAAGATCCAAGTTCCGGTGTGCCCCACCGTACTTAATCCCCGACTCAGGATATTTCTAGCGGCGTTCCAATCTCTATCAAGGGTGCATCCGCACTGACAAGCGTGGGTTCGCGTTGATAGACTTTTCTTAACAACTGTCCCGCAGCTAGAACATTCTTGACTTGTTCCATTGGGTGGCACGGCAATCGTAATCCTTCCGAATACTTTGCCGAAATATTCCATCCATGTTCGGAACATATACCAAGATGCGTCGTTAATCGATTTGGCTAAACAGTGATTCTTCACCATATTTTTAATCCTCAAATCTTCGTAGGCTACACAGTCGTTTGACTGGATGACGCATCTTGCCAATTTCACGGCAAAATCTTTACGCTGTCTACTTATTTTGAGGTGGCGCTTTCCTAGAATCACTCTAGCTTTTCTTCTGTTTTGCGAACCCTTGACTCGTTTTGAAACTCGTCTTTGGGCTTTTTTTAATCTGTACTCTCCCTTGCCCAGAAATCGCGGATTTTCGACGGCAACGCCATTTGAGTCTGTGTAGAACTCTTTGAACCCCACGTCTAATCCAATCGCATTGCCTGTGACCTCAATCTTTTGAGAGCGGTCAACTTGGACGCAAAACTGGACGAAATATCCGTCTGCTCGCTTTACTAAGCGTACTCGCTTGATTTGACGGAGCTGATAAAAATGTAAGTCGCGCGTCCCTTTTAGTTTGAGTTTCCCGATTCCTTTCTTGTCGGTAAAAGTGAGAGATTTCCGGTCGGTTGCCAGACGCCATCCGGTTGTCTTATATTCGACCGAGCGGTTGTCTTTCTGGAACTGCGGAAATCCCTTTTTTCCCGGAATTTTCTTTTTACAGTTATCGTAGAATCGGGAGATTGCCGACCACGCTCTTTCTGAGCTAGATTGCCGAGCCATGCTGTTCAAGTCATCGCAAAACGAAAATTCTTTAGCTAAAACAGCGCTGTACTTATTTAAGTCGTATTTATCGACTTTTTGGTTGTCCATCCAAAAGCGCAATGCTTTGTTGCGGATGAACTGCACTGTTCTAATTGCTTCATCTATAGCATCTAATTGCTGCTTTTTACCGTATGCTTTGAATTCAAAAACTAGCATGACTTCGACCCGATCACGATACTCTTATGCTAGCAACGCTAGCTTAACATCGCTAAACTTGTTCACAAAGCTTTACAAGTACGTGTCGTATCCCCTACATTAGGAGAAAGCCGTCGAGCGAAGGACGGGGTTTTAAACCCAATTTCTTGATAACCCACCAAGGCTAGAGGAGAGGTTGTCTCCGGCTCTTTTGGATTGTTTCTAGGGAGCAGAGATAAGAGGGAAGTTTTTTAGTTTTAACTTAAATAGTTCAAGCTTTACCCCAGCGCAGTATTACGAGGAACAAAGCAATTTCAAAAATCAAAACTATCTGTCAATTTCCCCTTACCACTTTCCTGACATCGCGCCCTTGAGCCTCAATTCTTCTCGACTGACTAGAGCTTCGTAGTAATCGGGTTTGATTTCGAGGGCGACTCCGTAAGAGCTAATAGCATCTTGAGTTCGCTGCAATTTTTGCAAAACGTCACCCCGCTGCGCCCAAGCTTCCCAGTTGTCTGGCTTGAGTTGAATCACTTGGTCAAAAGCGACGAGTGCTTGGGAATAATTCTGCATTTCCCCTAGAATCAGACCTCGCTGTACCCAGCCTTGATAGTTGTCCGGCCAGACAGTAATTGCTCGATCGTATGATGCTAGAGCTTGTTCGTACTGCTGCAATTTTGACAAAGCGTTGCCGCGTTGCAACCAAGCTTCAAAATTGTCTGGCACGATTTTTAGTACGCGGTTGTAAGCTGCGACGGCTTCTTCGTAACGCTGCAATTTTTCCAGCGCTGCGCCTTGCTGCAACCCTACTTTTGATGTAATTTCTGCTTCTGAAGTCAGAGAAATTACTTTATCAAAACAGGCGATCGCTTCTTCGTATTGCTGTAATTTTTCCAGAGATTCGCCTCGCAAGTTCCAAGCTTCTAGAAAATTACCTTCAATTTGTAGGGCATTGCTGTAAGCGATAATTGCCTCTTTGTCGCGTTCCAATCCTGCCAGGGCGATGCCTCTACCCAGCCAAGCTTCGGGAAAATTTGGATTAATTTGAATGGCTTGGTCAAAAGCTGCGATCGCCCCTTCATAATCTCTCGATTCTGACAGTGTTTGACCGCGCCCGATCCATGCTTCGGGATAAAAAGAATTAATTTGAATTGCCCGATCGAAACAAGCAATTGCCGCGTCTGCCCACTGGTGTTTGAGGGCCATTCCTTTATAAAACCAAGCTTCGCAGTCGTTGGGCTGCATTTGCAGTACGCGATCGTAAGCTGTCACCGCTTCTGCATATTTGTGCAGTTTTGCGGAAGCAATGCCCCGATTGAACCAAGCCAGACTATTTTGTGGTTGCAGTTGAATGGCGCGATCGTAAGAAGTTACAGCTTCAGCGTAGCGTTCCGCTTTCATCAAAGCCAAACCTCGGTTCAGCCAAGCTTCCCAATTAGTCGGGACGAGTTTCAGCGCGCGCTCGAAAGCGGCCACGGCTTCAGGATAGCGCTCCGCTTGAACCAACACGTTACCTTGCCGGTACCACATGGCGGGCAAATTCGGATGAAGTTGGGTTGCTTTTTTGTAACAGCTTGCGGCTGTATCCCACTGCTGCAATTCCTCTAAAACTCTGCCCCGCTGATACCAAGCTTCGTGCTTTTCTGAATTGATTTGAATTGCGGTGTCGAAAGCCGCGATCGCTTCTGAGTGATTTTGCAAACTTAACAGCCCTGTCCCGCGCAGCATCCAAGCCCAGTATTCTTCGGGATTAATTGCTGTAGCTCGATCGGCGCAGGCTACGGTTTCTGCGTAGGAATGCAGTTGCTTGTAAGCTTTGCCCAGATTCAGCCACGCCCTGGCCCAGTCCGGCTTAATTTGAACCGCTTTTCCGTAGCAAAGGACTGCCGCTTCGTACCTTCCTGCGGCGTACAATCTATTGCCCCGATCGTAATCTGGAAATGCTGCAAAAATTCTTAAAATCGGCGGCAGCAGAGCTGGTTGGGGGTTTGAGGAGTTTTCTGTAGCCGAAGTCGAGAGGTCTGGCATACGCCTTTCACATAAAAATTTAGTGGGATAACAAGCTTGCGGTCTTATATATTAACTTATGCTTTTCTTAATATCGCTGCTGTTTGGAAACAAATTTAGCATATCAGGCTTGGTGCGACAAATCCTTTTTACTTAATTCGAGTAGGTATAAAATTATGCACCATTCCCACTTTCGGTACACCGCTGTAAAATACGGTCAGTCGATTTTAGATTTTAGATTTTAGATTTTCGATTGACCGAAAGCACATAGTGTCCTCATTCAGGTTTAAAACCAAATTTAAGATGCTAGAGTTGCACACGCTTTTAGATTTCACTGACTGCGATCGGGAGTCGATCGACTCGCACCCGAATTATTGGTACGAAGGCCGTTGTCCTCAAAGTGGCGAGGTGCTGAGACTGCCGCGCACTCGAATGTCCGAGGATCTCGCCCGGGGTTTGATGCGGTATCTTGCGGCTGACGATGCCTACGATGGCGAAGGGAAGATGTACGGCATATTACTGGTGGAGATGCCTTCGGGGGAACAGGGGATACTCAAAGCATTTTCCGGGCTGCTGAACGGTTGCAGCATTGTTGAGGGCTGGGTGCCGCCGATTCCGGGACGAGATCGAGTTGCTTTCGAGGAAGCCCGCACGTTAACTCAATTGGAGGCGATGAAACAGGAACTTATTGCATTGAATCAACTCCCGCAGCGACAAGAGTATGCAGCCTTATTTCGAGAGTTTGAAGTGCAAATGCAAGTTTTGAGCGATCGCCACCGCAATTGCAAGCTGCAGCGAGATGAAAAACGCCAGTTACTGTGTCAAACTCTCGCAGCAGAAACACTAGAAATTGCCCTGGAACAACTGAAGCAAGAAAGCCGTTTGGAGAAAATTGAACGCAGGCAATTAAAACGGCAGCGGGATGAAACATTGCAGCCGCTAAAACAATTAATTGAAGCTGCGGATCGGCGGATGCGGGCGCTGAAACAGCGGCGAAAAGAACTTTCCCGCGAACTTCAGACACAAATGCACGCGGCTTACACTCTGGTGAATTTTTTGGGAAAATCGCGATCGCTCTCCTCATTGATGCCAACCAATTCTATTCCGACTGGCACCGGCGACTGTTGTGCGCCAAAATTGCTCCACTACGCAGCAGTAAACAATCTGAAACCGCTGGCAATGGCTGAGTTTTGGTGGGGGCCGCCATCGGGCGATAAGATGCAGGGAGAATTTTATGGTGCTTGTGGCGATCGGTGTCAGCCGTTGATGGGTTTTTTGCTGTCAGGATTGGCTCAAAATCGGATTGTTTCTAATATAAATGAGGGTTTTACGGGCGGGCTAGAAGCCCAATCCCTACTCCCCACAAGGAATAATTTTTCTTGTGGAACGGGCATCTTGCCCGTTACGCAAATGCTACCGATTATTTATGAAGACAAATGGTTGATCGCGGTTAATAAACCCTCTGGCTTGCTGTCAGTTCCCGGTCGTTATTTGGAAAATCAAGATAGTGTTTTTAGTCGTTTGCGTAACTTGTTACCGGATAATTTGGATTTGAATGCGGTGCATCGTTTAGATTGGGAAACATCTGGGATTTTGCTATTGGCGCGGGACAAAGAAACTAGCAGTCAACTAAGACAGCAATTTGAAACAAAGCAGGTTCACAAAGTTTATGAAGCGGTGCTTTCGGGTACTGTAAAAATTGAGGCGGGGACGATCGATCTCCCACTTTGGGGCGATCCAGAAAATCGCCCTTACCAGCAAGTCAATTGGGAGTGCGGAAAGCCCAGCGTTACTCGCTTTCAGGTAATGGCGAGGGAGGGAAATTTTACTCGCGTCGAGTTTTTGCCGCTGACGGGACGCACGCATCAATTGAGGGTTCATGCAGCGGATGTTCGAGGGTTGGGGATACCGATTTTGGGCGATCGGCTTTACGGATGTCGGGCTGCTGCGAACCGGCTGCACTTGCACGCGCGGGAACTTTCGTTTGAGCATCCGCAGTCGGGAGAAACGCTATATCTAAAGGCAGAAACACCATTTTGAACTCAGGGCGATCGGGCAACGATCGATATCTGTAGAATAATCAGTATAGGAATCTCAACTCGCCTCTCTTCAGGAAACCTTAAAATGGTACAGACTCCCACTAAAACCCTTACCCTAGGAGAGTTTCTGAATCTGCCGGAGACGGAACCCGCCAGCGAATACATTAATGGACGGATCGTCCAAAAACCAATGCCACAAGGAGAACATAGTGCACTTCAGACTGAATTGTCTCCCGCCATTAACTCGGTTGTGAGGTCAAAAAAGATTGCACGAGCTTTCTCAGAACTCCGCTGCACTTTTGGTGAACGATCGATTATACCCGATGTTTCCGTATTCTTATGGAGCAGGATTCCTCGCAAGGAAAATGGTGAAGTGGCTAATGTTTTCTCAATTGCCCCAGATTGGACGATCGAAATTCTTTCGCCTGACCAAAGCCAAACTAAGGTAACAAAAAATATTCTGCATTGCTTGAAGCACGGAACCCAGATGGGTTGGCTGATTGACCCATCAGAGCAATGTGTATTTGTTTACTTAGTCGATCGACCAACAGCGTTTTATGACGAACCGGATGTACTGTTACCAGTGCCAGAATTTGCAAGAGAATTCAATCTTACAGTACAAGGTTTATTTAGTTGGCTGCTTGATTAATGACAAATAAAGTTGACTTTTTAGATGCTATTTTTTACATACAAAGTGCATAAAAAAATATTTTCACTATTGAACATCGTGAGACTTTTCAAATTTAGTTGACAAGCATAATAACTTTTTATCGCGGGCTGCTGCGAACCTGCTACACTTGCACGCGCGGGAACTTTGCTGTGAGCATCCGCAGTTAGGAGAAACACTGCACTTACAGGCGGCGACGCGATTTTGAACTCAGGGCGATCGTGTAGCAAGCGTTAATTGATAAGGCAATATGTGATGCCGTTAGCATTGAGTGCGATCGATTCAAGTTATATTAAGCTTGTCCCCGACACTCGGTGCGGGAGATATCACCTTAATTATGTTAACAGTTAACAGCTAACAGTTAACAGTTAACTGTTATGTGATTTCCCAGATTTTTTAGTTGACAAACCTCAAAATTATGACTGCTCAAACAACTTCTCCACTTCTACTCAGTTCTTTCAAACTCGGAGATTTACCCTTAAAAAACCGGGTAGTCATGGCACCCCTGACGAGATCCAGAGCCGGTGAAGCGCGGATGCCCAACGCCTTGATGGCAGAGTATTACACTCAGCGAGCCTCCGCTGGTTTAATCATTACAGAAGCCACAGTAATTTCTACTCAAGCTAATGGTTGGCTCAATACGCCCGGTATTTATTCAGACGAGCAAGCCGAAGCTTGGAAACACATTGTGAATGCGGTTCATGCCCGCGAAACGCCGATTTTCATGCAGCTTTGGCACTGCGGACGGGCTTCCCACAGCAGTTTTCATGAAAACAATCAATTGCCAGTTGCAGCGTCTGCCATCAAAATAAACGGAGAAGGCATTCATACGCCTCTAGGCAAACAACCCTACGAAACTCCCCGCGCTCTAGAAACCGATGAAATCTCCCTGGTTGTAGAAGATTATCGCAAGGCGGCGGAACGGGCAAAAATGGCAGGTTTTGACGGTGTAGAAATTCACGCGGCAAACGGCTATCTCATTGACACGTTCCTGCAAACCAGAACCAATCACCGCACTGATTCCTATGGCGGTGGAGTAGAAAACCGTTACCGTTTTCTTAAGGAAATTGTAGAGGCGATTATCTCCGTATTTCCGGCAAACAGAGTGGGAGTTAGACTTTCTCCCAATGGTGTTTTCAATGATATGGGTTCTCCCACTTATCGGGAAGATTTTCTGTATTTCGCAGGGCAGTTAAATGCCTGTGATTTAGCTTACCTTCACTTGGTGGACGGTGTGGATAGGGGCTTTCACGAATTGGGAACGCCGATGATGATAGGTGAGTTTCGCGATGTGTTTGCAGGGCCGCTGGTCGGCAACTCCGGATATACTCAAGAACAGGCTGAAACAGCCGTGAGCAGCAAAGTTGCGGATTTAATTGCTTTTGGTCGAGATTTTATCAGCAATCCCGATTTGGTAGAGCGTTTTACTAATGGTTGGCCGCTCAATCCCCCTGCCGAAGTCGGCACCTGGTATTCTTTTGGGCCTGAAGGTTATATCGATTTCCCTAGATATCAGGAATCGGCCGCTATTTCTTAGTTGAGTTGGCTGGGGCGGGTTTATCAATACCGAGTATGTGAATCATAGATAATGGTGAACTCGCCCCAACAGGATTTATGGTTAATTCACAAAAGTAGGAGTGGGAGTTGAAGCGATATTTAATTGTCATCGCCGGTTGAGATCGAGAACGTTTCCCCATATCCTAATAACCATAGGGTACTTCAAAAAATTAGAGCTGCTAGCTCAGCTTTTGAGTGCCTGAAAATAATCAATAGCGGAAGCGCTTTTAACAAGATGGCACAAAATCACAAATCAACGGTTATCATCACCGGCGCTTCCTCCGGCGTCGGTTTGTACGGCGCGAAAGCTCTCGCAGACAAGGGATGGCACGTAGTCATGGCCTGTCGGGACGTGCGGAAAGCCGGAGACGCCGCCCAAGAGTTGGGCATACCTCAAGGCAGTTTCTCCATTATGCAGATTGACTTGGGGGATTTGGAGAGCGTGCGCCGATTTGCTCGAGAATTCAAGGCAAGCGGCAGGCCTCTGGACGCTTTGGTGTGTAACGCCGCCATTTATATGCCTTTGATTAAGGAACCGCTGCGGAGCCCGGAGGGTTACGAGTTGACGATGACTACCAATCACCTGGGTCATTTCCTGCTGTGCAACCTGATGATGGAAAATATGAAGCCTTCCTATTATTCCGATGCGAGAATCGTGATTTTGGGAACCGTGACTCACAATCCAGACGAGTTGGGCGGGAAGATTCCGCCGCGCCCGGATTTGGGCAAGTTTGAGGGTTTTGAAGCGGGTTTCAAAGACCCGATTTCGATGGTTGATGGCAAGAAGTTTGAACCGGTCAAGGCTTACAAAGATAGCAAAGTTTGCAACGTGCTGACGATGCGGGAATTGCACCGCCGCTTTCACGAATCCACGGGGATTACTTTCACTTCGCTGTATCCGGGATGCGTCGCGGATACGCCGCTGTTCCGCAACCACTATCCTTTGTTTCAGAAGCTGTTCCCGCTGTTTCAGAAGAATATCACCGGCGGTTACGTGTCGCAGGAGTTGGCGGGGGAAAGGCTGGCGATGGTGGTTGCCGATCCAGAATACAAGCAATCTGGGGCTTATTGGAGTTGGGGGAACCGCCAGAAAAAAGATGGTAAGTCTTTTGTACAGAAGGTTTCTCCCCAGGCCCGCGATGATGAAAAAGGCGAGCGGATGTGGGAGTTGAGTGCTAAGTTGGTGGGATTGACTGACGGGGCTCAAATGGGTGCTGCGGCTGGTGCGGGCCGCTCTGCATAATTCAAAGTTACAAACCCCCTTTATCAGGCTGGGCGGTTGAAACGGCGTCTACGCACAGGAGGTGGGTAGACGCGGACTCAATAATAAAGGGGGTATTAAAGTCGGAATTGAGATGATATCAATTCCGGTTGCACTCCTCCGGAATTGTTGACTGTTGACTGTTGACTGTTGACTGTTGACTGTTGACTGTTGACTGTTGACGGGTCGAAAAACTGAATGGTTGAGTGTTAACTGTTGACTCGATTTTATTATTCCGATGCAACCGGAAACGATATGATGCACCAAAATCAAAGAAACCGGGTTTTTTAGTGGCTCTGCAGGCTGTAACTCACATCTTGCACTATTATTAAGAACAGGCAAGATGCCTGTTCCACAAGAAAATTTATCTCTTGTGGAACAGGCATCTTGCCTGTTCATAAAAAGATTATTGAGAATGGTGCAATATCTCAGTTGTAGCGCGTCTTTTCGGAAACAACCCGGTTTCTGGTTTACCCTGGCGTGCAGGACTGTTATGGTTGCGGTCTTAGCATGAAAGCGTAGGTTTTGCAACAAAAAAAAATTGGTTTTTTTTACCGTTTACGATCGACTTACACGATATTTTTTCGGATAAGAACCCGGTGGGTGCGTAAGTCTTGAGAAATGAACAGCCGTCGATCGACCTTTTGGTTTGTAGCGTCGCCGAAACTGTTAGCTGCGACGGCTGTTTCCTTTTTTGCTGTTAAGATTGATTTTTACTTGAGGGTGCTCTATTGCGGAAAATATTTTCACCCAATTATTCGAGATAATTAGATTCTATGGCTTGTCGAGCGCAAAAACTATTTTTATTCGCTGGTATTTTTGGGTTGGTTTTGTTGGGAAAACCAGCGAAAACATCCGCTAGCACCGTTGAAATTTTGACCTCAAATGTTGAGGATTTGGCAGCAGTTAGCAGCGGAGGCGATCGAGCTTTAGCCCCCAACGATACCACTTTTGACAAACGCGAAGACTTGCCGGTAAAAGACGAGGAAACGCAGTTACCCACAGAGTCAGAACACTCGGTGGCGGCGGAAACTCCCGACTTGCCGCCGTCTGCGGCAAATTCAGTCGATGTGACATCTTACACCATTCTCAAGAACAGGCAAGATGCCTGTTCCACAACGAGTGAGTTTGATTGTGGGGTGGGCATCCTGCCCGCCGGTAAAAGGCTTATTGACAATGGTGCAACATCTCAGACCGATCGCACATTCAGCACAATAACTCAAGAAACCGAGCTTTTTAACTCAGATCAAAAGCTAGAAGAAAATATTGACCCACAAAAAATTGACTTGGGTATCGATCGAGCCTCGCATCTGGCCCAACTGCCCAACCCAATTCTGCCGCGAGAACCCGAATTACCAGCTCCTGAGCCGCCGCAACCGCCTGCGCCGTCTCCCCTCCAACCAACCCAGCCAACACCCGTTGAAAGCGAAATTAGACCGGGAATTCCGGGTACAATTAAGGTCGCTGGCTTTGAATTTGAGGGCAACACGGCTTTTAGCGATCGCGAACTCGCAGAAGTTACGCAACAGTTTGCGGGCCGCGAAATCACCTTTGCGGAACTGATCGCAGCCGAAGCAGCCGTCACTCAAAAATATGTAGCTGCAGGATACATCAATTCCGGCGCTGTAATTCTCGCCAACCAAACCTTTCCGAGAGAGGGAGGTGTGGTGAAAATTCGGATTGTAGAAGGCGGATTAGATGAAATTGTGATTACTGGAAACAGGCGCTTAAATTCCAATTACGTGCGATCGCGCCTTGAACGCGCTACCAGACGGCCCCTCAACCGCGATCGCTTGCTGGAAGCCTTGCAACTGCTGCAACTCGACCCCTTAATTGGCAATATTTCCGCCGAATTGCAAGCCGGAAGCCGCCCGGAAAACAGCCGCTTAGAAGTGCGGGTAAAAGAAGCAGACAGCTTTAGCGCTGAAGTGTTCGCAGACAACAATCGATCGCCCAGCGTCGGCAGTTTTCGGCGCGGTGTTCGCATCAATCAAGCAAATTTGCTCGGTTTGGGCGACGGATTAGAGGTATCTTATGCTAACACCGACGGTAGCAATGAATTCAATGGCAGCTACACAGTCCCCGTCAACGCGCGCAACGGCACGATTGGTTTCGCTGCGAGTGCTGCTAGCACCAACATCATCGAGGAACCGTTTGATGCTGCTGAAATTGAGGGGAAATCGCGGACTTACGAGTTAACTTACCGCCAGCCGATTGTCGAAAAGCCCGATCGCACTTTGGCTTTGGGACTGAGTTTTTCGCGGCAAGAAAGCGATACATTCCTGTCTGGGGAACGATTTGCGCTTTCGGCGGGAGCAAACGACCGCGGCGAAACCCGGGTTTCGGCTGTGCGCTTTTTTCAAGAATACGTGCAGCGGAGTTCCAACCAAGTGTTCGCAGCGCGATCGCAGTTTTCCCTCGGCACTAATCTGTTCGGCGCTACTGCGAACGATAGCGGGCCCGACAGCCGCTTTTTGGCGTGGCGCGGACAAGCCCAGTACGTGCGGCTGCTAGCGCCAGAAACCTTGCTGATAGTGCGTTCTGACATTCAATTAGCCGACAGCCCTCTGCTTTCCCTCGAACAAATTGGGATCGGCGGCGTTCAAAGCGTGCGCGGATACCGCCAAGATTTGCTGTTAACTGATAGCGGTGCGATCGCATCTGCTGAAGTGCGAATCCCGGTTTGGCGTGTCCCGGAAGTCCAAGGATTGTTGCAAGTCGCTCCGTTTATCGATTTTGGGCTAGGGTGGAACCAGTCGGAGGAAAAGGCGAATCCTGAGTCGGATAAACTGCTGGGTGCGGGTTTAGGCCTAGTTTGGCAGATGGGCGATCGGTTGAATGTGCGTCTAGACTATGGTATTCCTTTGATCGATGCTCGATCGGGCGATCGAACTTTGCAGGAAAAAGGCATCTACTTTCGGATTAATTACTTTGCTTTCTAAATTTTAGGTTGGGTTGAGTGCGATCGAACTCCAACACTTCTCTTCGCCCAACACTACTTTAAGTCCTCTCAATCAGTTGATGAACCGCACTAACCACCAATTCAGGCCGATCTAGCGGTACAAGATGCCCACTATTTTCTGCAATGATATGTTGGCTATTTGAGGATAGTTGGGTCAAGTCTAGCTGAAGTAATGCCCATTGCTGGAATCTTTCATCACTCATCTCTGGATTTTTAGAGCCTTGACTTAATACAATCAAAGGCAGGTTCCCCAGTAGTGTACTCGCTTGCAGTTGCTTAAAGCTGCTTTTCATGTTGGCAAGCTCACTTGATATAGTTGCCCAATAACAGGGGCGGTAACAGGAAGATTTGTAGGTATCAAATAGAGCTTGCACTGCCAACGGATATTTTTGAATTTCTTGTTTGATATTCTTAAACATTGGCAACAGATTCATATCTCCGATTAATCGTAACACTCCAACCCGACTGGCAATTGCCAGAAGCTGATAAAGCAAAATTGCCATTTTCATACGCTTCCATATTGCGGGTGTTATTTGATCTTCATGGACAGAATCAACCAGCACCAGTCCGACCACTTCTTCTGGATATTGACTGGCATACAGTCGCATATTGCCTCCACCCAACGAGTGTCCAACTAAAATGTAGGGAGGTTCGATCTCAGCTTTGGCCAACAGGGCGTGTAATTCATCAACACTCTGCTGACTTGTGCGAGGTATCCTGGGATTGGGATCGCTCCAACCCAACCCTGCTCGATCGTAGGTACAGACACGAGTAAACTTAGCAATTTCAGATGGAACCAAGCCCCACGTAATTGAGGAAGCACCACCGCCAGCATCCATGATGACTGTTGGTGTCCCTTGTCCCACACAGTTGAGATGTAGACGAAATCCCCCCATATCAAACAGTTCACCCTGCGGAGGATACTTACGTCGATCAATTACTTGACTGACTGCTTGATAGAGAATCCCAGCAAATAAGCTGATTGCACTAATACCTAGAGCAAGCACGATCAATTTTTCTGTGGTTGTCATAGCAAAATTTATAGAACTGATACCATCGATACTGCAAAATCTGATAGCGGGTACTGAGCCATGCGCGTCGAAAGGGTGCTAAAATCTATTCCTGCTTGACGTTGAAGAATACTCAGATGATCTGTATCCAGTAGATATTTCATAGCTCATCTTGAGCTTCGAGGAGAGACTCATCCCCTTGGCGAATCGCTCGTCCATAGGCAAGTAGCTCCTCAAAGGCAGGTTCATCTTTGAAAGACCCTATAATTTGTTGCAACCAATTCGTCGGTTGAGAAGCCACAATTTGCTTCTGCAACTCAGTGATCGCTGCTTCCACTACTGCAAGCCGTTCCTCTAAAGTGTTAATTGCCATTTGAGTATTCCCTAATTAATCCTTCCTATCCTAAAGTAATTTCATGCGGATAATGTCGCGGTCATAAACCGACGCTCACGGTCAGCAGCATAAGCTATGCAGGCTTTTAAATCTTCTCGCGTCAGATCTGGAAAATCGTCTATAATTTCTGCTTCGGTCATCTCGGAAGCCAGGTACTCAAGCACTTCATAAACCGTAATTCGCAAGCCGCGTACACAAGGCTTGCCACCGCGTTTATTTGCTTCGATCGTGATGTGATTTCGGTAATTCATAGTTGTAATTATCGTCATTGTGTTCTCAACCTTTGCCAAATCTTAGCCTAGGGCTGCGGATCTGGCCAGGTTGTCAATCTTGTTTTTAATACGATCGCGCAAAAGTTTTTTCAAATAGCGTAATCCAATTCTCATAGCTTATACATATAACGAAGTTCAAGTGCGTTACAAAAGCTATTCAGGCGATTCAGCAAAGCATTGTAATAGAGGTAGGCATCATCCCGTTCATCTTCAAGAAGAGCATACAGGGTCAGTTCTGGCTCTTCTGCTAGACGATCTTTAGGAACCTCTAAGCCGGCTTCGGCTAGGCGCGTTGCTGCGATCGCGACTAATAATGACCCAACTGTATTCGTCTTACCATGATGAAGCTCGTCCAATCCAGGTAGAATTAGCTCCGCTCCCGGCAACTCATTCAAGCTCATGACTGTTCCTCCTCTGAGTTACCTTCAAAACGTTCGATGAGGTTCTCAACTTTGCTTCTAAGCACTGAACCCTAAGCTTCTCTACCCAAGACTTGCATCAATCGTTCTATCTTCTGAGAGTCAACGTTCGGACGCACATTCTACACACATATTTAAACAGAAACAGATTTCCTCAGCCGTCGCACTGAAAAAAGCTATCTTTATTATATTGGGGAAAAGTCCACTTTAGGGGTGAAAGAGAGTCGATCGAGCACTGGGGCGATCGCACTGATATAATCCAAATATATAATTCTGATGGAACCGGAAACGATATTATTTATCTAACAGGATTTAAGCTATGTCTCGCCTGTCTTCCGGCCTACTTTTTGTTTTCTTATTGCTATTTCCCTCGAAAACCTTCGCCCAAATCATCCCAGACAGTAGCTTGGGCCCGGAAAGTTCCCGCACAGTTCCCGATACTATCAATAACATACCCTCAGATAGAATCACTGGCGGCGCAACTCGCGGCGTTAACCTCTTTCACAGCTTGCGCGAATTTAACATCCGTGAAGGGCGGGGAGCTTATTTTGAAAATCCCAGCGGAATTACCAACATATTCACCCGCGTTACTGGCCCAAACTCCTCAAATATTTTAGGAACTCTGGGAGTTTTAGGCAACGGTAACTTATTTTTAATTAATCCAAAAGGAATTATATTCGGCCCGAATGCGCGGTTAGATTTGCGCGGCTCCTTTATCGGTTCAACTGCTGACAGTATTGCGTTTAATAACGGCTTTGAATTCAGCAGCACCAACCCGCAAACATCCCCGCTGTTAACAGTTAATATTCCCGTTGGTTTAAGATTTAGAGACAATCCGGGTGCAATTGTCAATCAATCGACGGCTGTAGGAAAGGTAAATCTCCCAGCCTCTGCTTTACCCATCCCAATTAGCGATCGAGTTGGTTTAGCAGTAGAACCAGGTCAAACTTTAGCACTGATTGGCGGCGACATCCAACTACAAGGCGGCAATTTAACCGCCAGCGGCGGACAAATTTTACTCGGTAGCGCAGCCAGTCCCGGTTTAGTTAATTTTGCAATGACAGCGGGGGAAAATGAAAATTTAAGTTTAAATTATGACAATATTCAAAACTTTGGCAATATTCACATATCCGATGGATCACTTATCAACACCAGCGGAATTGGTGGCGGCCGCATAGAGTTAAAAGGTGGAAATGTCGCCCTTAGCGGTGCGCGAATTTATGCGCTGACACTGGGAAATATTGATGGTAGAGGTATCGATATCAGCGCTCAAAAGTTGCGAGTGGAAAACGGCACGCAATTTTCTACTTTGACTCTAGGAGATGGTGCAGGAGGTAATATCAACTTCCGCGCTGCTGATTCAGTAGAAATGATCGGGCTGGGAGTTGAGGGCTATCAACAGCTTGCAATTAAATATTTGGTATCGGGAACTACAGACCCCTTTGACCCGCTAATGATGCTATTTAATGCTAGTGCTGGTGCTGGTTCGGGGGGGAATATTACGATCGACACTGACCGCCTTTTCTTCAACAATGGGGTAGTAGGTAGCGGTATCACTTTTGGCGGTGGAAGGGGCGGAAATTTAATCATTCGTGCCAATACTTTTGAGATGGTGGGTTCTGGAATTAACAACGGGACAGCTAAAGAAAGTAGCGGTGCGGGAGGAAGTATTAGTGTTGATGTCGCGAAATTAATTATGCGCGACGGTTCTATTCTGGGTAGCACAAGCTACAGCAGCGGCCCGTCGGGGAATATCAACATTAAAGCTGCTGAATCAGTAGAATTGTCTAACACCGGCCCGCCAACAGTTGTGTCAACCGGAATTAGCACCCTGAGTATCGGCTCTAACGGAAGGGCGGGGAATATTAACGTCGATACCAAGCGGTTGACTCTCTCTGGGGGTTCTGCGTTTACAGTAGGAACGGGTGTGTTAATTGGCAGGTTTTTGTTTTCTAGGGATGGGGGGCCTGCTGGCAATTTAACAGTTACGGCTAGTGAATCAGTAGAAATTTCAGGTATTTCTCAACTTTTGACCAGCGGAATTCAGAGTGCTAGTGCGCTGAGTTCTGGAACTTTGAGCTCTAGTCCGGGCGGGGAGATTCGCATTGATACGCCAAGCCTAACCGTGCGGGATGGGGGGGTAATTTCTACGAGTTCTTTGGGGGTGGGAGATGTGGGGAATATTACTGTTAATGCCGATCGCATTGAGGTCAGCGGCAGCGGAAATAATGGTCTGTTTGTCAGTACAATTGATGCTTCGGTGGGCAAGATATTTGGTACTAATTCCAATGCTACGGCAAATGCCGGTTCGTTGAATCTGAATGCCGATCGACTAATTGTCAGAGATGGAGCTACAGTGACAGTGCAGGCTACGGGAACCGGACGCGCTGGTAATATTAATGTTGTCGCAAATTCGATCGCTCTTGATAACAAAGCGATGATTGACGGCACGACTGTATCCGGTACAGGAGCAAATATTAACCTGCAAGCGCGAGACATCCAATTGCGCCGCAACAGCCAAATTACCACCGATGCAGGCACTTCTGACGGCGGCAATATCAACATCAACAGCAACATTCTTGTCGCCCTCCCGCAAGAAAACAGCGACATTACAGCCAACGCCCGCACAGCAGGCGGCGGCCGCGTGAATATCAATGTTCCCAATGTTTTTGGCTTTACAGCAGCGAGTCGCGAACAAGTCAGAAACAGGTTGGGGATCAGTGACGCCGAATTTGCAGCGTTGCAAGTAAGTCCTACATCTCTGATTCCCAGCAGCGACATCGCGGCGATTTCCCAAAGTGGTGGGCCGGCTTTGCAAGGGGCGGTAACATTTAGTTCTGTTGGAGTGAATCCCGTTCAAGGTTTAGTGGAACTGCCGCAAAATGTGGTGAATCCGGCTGCGTTAATTGCTGCAAATCCGTGCATCCAAGGGGCCGAGAGCGAGTTTACTGTGACGGGGCGGGGGGGATTGCCACCGAGTCCTCACGAGGTTCTCAGCAGCAATTCTAGCCAGTTTAATTGGGTGGAACCAGCGGTAGGTGGGAGTCAGCAAGTAGAAAGCCCCCTAGCATCCATAGAAGTTCGACCAAGAGAAATTATTCCCGCTCAAGGTTGGGTAATGGACGATCGAGGACAAGTAAGGCTGGTAGC
Organism: Microcoleus sp. BROC3; assembly: GCF_036702515.1. Taxonomy (NCBI): domain Bacteria; kingdom Bacillati; phylum Cyanobacteriota; class Cyanophyceae; order Oscillatoriales; family Microcoleaceae; genus Microcoleus; species Microcoleus sp. BROC3. Next base: position 100,180 of record NZ_JAUBTQ010000002.1, on the reverse strand, counting down.
CTATAATTCAGGTGGTGGTGCATCTCTTCGCAGTCCGAAATCGACGGGTGTTTGCGTACCTCAATAGGTACTCTTCAGGTTTTAGCTAATCCCTCCCTATTTTCCTAATATTAAATTAACCAGAATTAAAAGATGCGCCGCCAATCTTCCGCCCTATTTTTTGCATTTTTACTGCTGTTTCCTTTCCCTGCGATCGCCCAAATCATCCCCGATAATAGCTTGGGTGCAGAAAGTTCGCGAACAGTTCCCGATATTATTAATAACTTACCCTCGGACAGAATAGAAGGCGGTGCAACTCGCGGCGTTAACCTCTTTCACAGCTTGCGCGAATTTAACATCCGTGAAGGGCGGGGAGCATATTTTGCCAATCCCAGCGGAATCACCAACATATTCACCCGTGTTACGGGCCCAAACTCCTCAAATATTTTAGGAACTCTGGGAGTTTTGGGAAACGGTAACTTATTTTTAATTAACCCAAAAGGAATTGTTTTCGGCCCCAATGCTCGGTTAGATTTGCGTGGTTCATTTTTAGCAAGTTCTGCTGATAGCGTAGTTTTCGATAATGGCTATCAATTCAGCAGCAGCAATCCGCAATCAGTACCCCTGTTAAATGTCAATATACCTATCGGTTTAAATTTCCGAGAAAATTCGGGAAAAATCATTAACAATTCAGCAGCGCCCGCCTTGAATTTACCCCAATTACCCCCAGGAATTCCGCCGATTTTCAATAACATGGGCTTAGCAGTTGCTCCCGGACAAACTATCGCCCTAGTGGGCGGAGATATGGAATTAAATCAGGGAACACTCACTGCATCTACCGGACAAATCTTGCTCGGTAGCGTCGCTAGTCCGGGGATGGTTGGATTTGGCACAACGCCATTTGGATTAAATTTAAACTATGACAAGATTTCCAACTTTGGTAATATTGAAATGACCAACGGCTCACTGATCAACGCCAGTGGAATCGGTGGCGGCCAAGTCGATATTCGAGGTGGAAATGTCAACCTCAATAATGGGCGAATTTATGCCCTGACTTTGGGAAATATTGATGGCAGGGCGATCGACATTAACGCCCAAAATTTTCGGAGCCAAGGTGGAACGCAAATCTCCACGCTGACAGCAGGAAGTGGTGCGGGAGGCGCTGTCAATATCCGGGCTACCGACTCAGTAGAAATGCTCGGAATTGGATTAGATAACTATAGAGTGTTTGGTGGTAAGTATACGGTATCTGGCTCTTTCGACCCTTTTGACCCACAACTTCTGCTGATAACTGGCACTAATAGCATGGGAGCCGCCGGAAACATCACGATCGACACGGGACGATTGCTGATGGACAATGGAAGCGCATTGACTACCACCACGTTAGGTGCTGGCAACGCCGGAAATATTACCATCCGTGCCGGGGTTTTAGATATGGTCGCTTCTGCAATCCACAGTGGCCCACTTTTGGGGAGTACCGGTAGGGGAGGAAATATCACCTTTGAGGGAAAACGTTTAACCGTAAGCGATGGTGCTAGTGCGATCAGCCTCACCCGCGGTGAAGGAGGAGCGGGGAATATCAACATTAAAGCGAATGAATCAGTAGAAGTGCTGCGGACTCCCACTGGAAGTCCCGTAGCAAGTTTAATTGGCTCAACTGCCAGCGGTGTGAATGGGGAAGCTGGGGACATTAATATCGACACGAAGCGGTTGATTATCTCCGAAGGAGGCGGAATTAGTTTATCTAGCGGAGCAGTTGTGGGCAACCAACCGTTGAATACAACTGGGGGGCCCGGAGGTAATTTGACAGTTAGGGCCACTGAGTCAGTAACAGTCGAGGGTATTTCTGGAGTTTTGGCGAATGGGAGTCGGAATCCCAGTTTCATCTGCGCTGATGCCAACACTGCTAATCGGGGAGGGAGTATCAACATTTCTACACCTGTACTGACTCTCCGGGGTGGGGGAGTTATTAGCACTGCATCTTTAGGCAGCGGAGAAGCCGGAAGCATCACGATTGATGCGGGGCGTGTAGAAGTTATTGGGAATGGGGGTCAAGGTGAATTTAACAGTCAAATTCAGACTTCCGTTGGGATTGCATCTGACCTTATAGATCCTAATGCTACGGCTAACGGAGGTTCGTTGAATCTAAATGTCGGGGAGTTGATTCTTCGCAATGAAGGAACACTCAATCTGCAAGCTTTGGGCTCGGGACGGGCTGGTAACATTAACGTCAAAGCAGACTCAATTTCCCTTGACAACCAAAGCAGCATTGACGGTAGAACGGCATCCGGTCCCGGAGCAAATATTAACCTCGAAGCACGAGATATCCAGTTGCGCCGAGGGAGCAGAATTACAACTGATGCAAGTATTTCTGAGGGTGGCAATATCAACATTAAAAGCGATATTCTGGTCGCCCTCCCCAATGAAAATAGCGATATTACTGCTAATGCGCGATCGGCCGCCGGTGGTCGGGTTAATATTAATGTCCCCAATGTTTTCGGGTTTACATCAGTCACTCGCGAACAGGTGCGAGCGACTTTGGGATTAACAGATGCTGAATTTGCAGCGTTGCAAGTAAGTCCGACTTCTCTAATTCCTACCAGCGACATCGCCGCGATTTCCCAAAGTAGCGGCCCGGCTTTGCAAGGTACTGTAACATTTAGTGCTTCTGGGGTGAATCCTGCTCAAGGTTTAGTGGAACTGCCGCAAAATGTGGTCGATTCGGCTGCGTTAATTGCGGCAAATCCCTGCACGCAAGGGGCCGATAGCGCATTTACCGCTACTGGGAAAGGAGGAGTGCCCGCCAGTCCTAATGATGCCCTCAGCAGCGCTCCCTCGCCGTTTCCTTGGGTGGAACCAGCGGTAGGTGAAAGTCAGCAAGTAGAAGGCAAAAGAGCATCCATAGACGTTCGGCCAACAGAAATTATTCCCGCTCAAGGTTGGGTAATGGACGATCGAGGACAAGTAACGCTGGTAGCGTATAATTCAAGTAATGGTGCATCTCTTCGCAGTCCGAAACCGACGGGTGTTTGCGTACCTCAATAGGTAATCTTCAGGTTTTAGCTAGCCCGTCGCTATTTTCCTCATACTAAATTAACCAGACTTCAAAGATGCCCCGCCAATCTTCCGCCCTATTTTTTGCATTCTTACTGCTGTTTCCTTTCCCTGCGATCGCCCAAATCATCCCCGATAATAGCTTGGGTGCAGAAAGTTCGCGCACAGTTCCCGACACTATTAATAATTTACCATCGGACAGAATAGAAGGCGGTGCAACTCGCGGAGTAAATTTATTTCACAGTTTACAACAATTTAACGTGGGTGAAGGCAGAGGAGCATATTTTGCCAATCCTAACGGAATTGCGAATATTTTTACCCGCGTTACGGGTGGCAATCCTTCTAATATTTTAGGCGTCTTGGGAGTCCAAGGAAATGCCAACTTATTTTTACTTAATCCCAAAGGAATTGTCTTTGGCCCCAACGCTCGGTTAGATTTGCGCGGTTCATTTGTCGGTTCAACTGGTAGCGGAATTCTCTTTGATAATGGGTTTGAATTTAGTGCAGCTAATTCTAATGCAGTGCCATTGTTAGCGATTAATATTCCTGTGGGTTTAAGATTTAGAGAAAATCCCGGCACAATTGTCAACTCTTCCCAAACAAAGGCTCCTACATCCGCCTTACCACCACTACCCATAGAAATTCCTGCTTTTGAAAAACTCGGTTTAGCCGTAGACCCCGGTCAAACTTTAGCATTAATTGGCGGTGACATTCAACTGCAAGGAGGAAATCTAACTGCTTATACCGGACAAATTCTTCTAGGTAGCGTCAAGAGTCCAGGTTTAGTGCAATTTGAACCAACAGCTTTAGGTCTGAATTTAAACTATCGCAATATTCAGAACTTCGGCAATATTGAAATGAACGGTGCATTTATAAATACCAGCGGATTAGGAGGTGGGAAAGTCGATATTCGAGGTGGAAATATTAATCTTAACGGTTCAGGAATTTATGGATTGACACTCGGAAATATAAATGGTAGAGGCATTGACATCAATTCCCAAAACTTACGAGTAGAGGGGGGGGCGCAAATTTTCGCCTCCACACTGGGAGAGGGGAGGGGAAGCGATATCAACATCCGCGCTACTGACTCAGTAGAAATGATCGGGTTGGGAATTGAGGGCTATCAGCAGCTTACAGAAAATTTTCAGACATCTGGAACAGGCAACCCTTTTATTTCGCAAATCGTTCTGTTCACTAGCGCTATTGGCAGTGGAGCAGCCGGAGATATTAACATTGAAGCCGGACGGCTGTTGATGAGCAATGGGGTAGTGGGCGGTGCCCCCACCTTTGGTGCTGGGAATGGCGGAAATTTGAGTATCCGCGCCAACACCGTCGAACTCGTCAGTTCAACGCTCTATAACGGAACAACGAACGAAAGCACTGGTCAAGGCGGAAACATCACTGTTGAAGCGCAACGGTTAATTCTGCGCGAGGGCGGTGCGTTTGCCAGCTTCAGCCTTAGTGATGGAGCATCGGGAAATATCGCGATTAAAGCGAGTGAATCTGTGGAATTATCGGGTAGTCTTCCTGTAGGTCTAGGGCAAACTCGGCTCGGCACGAATACTTTTGATGGGAATGGAAAAGGTGGGGATATTACGATCGACACTAAGCGGTTGAGTGTTTCTAATGGAGCCACAATTAGTTTAACGACGGGTGCGATTTTTGGCGAAGCCGTGTTTTCTACAAGTGGGGGGACGGGAGGAAATTTAACTGTGAGAGCCTCCGAGTCTGTAGAAGTGAGCGGCGAGTCAAGATTTTTGGAGAATGCGGGCTATGTAGCAAGTTCTTTTGTTACTCAAACTGCAAGTTCTGGTAGAGGTGGAGATATCCGCCTGTCAACACCTAAACTAACTGTGCAGAATGGCGGCGTTATTTCTGCGGCTTCTTTGGGTATAGCAGATGCAGGAGATATTACAATTAATGCCGATCGCTTACAAGTGCAAGGTATTGGGAGTAACAGTGGGTTGAGGAGTGGAATTGAAGCCTCGGCTGGTAGGGCCTTTAATGCTGTCAATTCCAATGCTAGCGGAAATGCAGGCTCGTTGAATTTGAATGCTAATCAATTGATTCTTCGGGACAGTGCAGTGGTTAACGTTCAATCTTCAGGAACAGGTAGAGCTGGCAATATTAACGTTGCAGCTAACTCAATTTCCCTGGATAATAAAAGCATAATTGATGGCACGACTGTCTCTGGTACAGGGGCAAATATTAACCTGCAAGCGCAAGATATTCAGTTGCGGCGCGGCAGTAGAATCACCACGGATGCAGGTATTTCTGAGGGCGGTAATATCAGAATTAATAGCGATATTTTGGTAGCTTTACCGCGAGAAAATAGCGATATTACAGCTAATGCTCGCACAGCTAGGGGCGGAAAACTTACGGTCAATGTACCAAATATTTTTGGCTTTACAAGCCTTAACCGCGAACAAGCCAGGAGTAGTTTAGGACTGACTGATCCTGAATTTGCAGCGTTGCAAGTAAGTCCAACATCTTTAATTCCTACCAGCGATATTGCGGCTATTTCCCAAAGTAGCGGCCCGGCTTTGCAAGGTACTGTAACATTTAGTGCTTCTGGGGTGAATCCCGCTCAAGGTTTAGTGGAACTGCCGCAAAATGTGGTCAATCCGGCTGCGTTAATTGCTGCAAATCCCTGCATTAGAGGGCAAGCAAGCGAGTTTACCGCTACTGGGAAAGGAGGAGTGCCACCAAGTCCTAATGATGCCCTCAGCAGCCCTCTATCGCCGTTGCCTTGGGTAGAAGAGGCAGGAAGTTCGGCAACGAGCAATGTAGAGGATTTAACCGATGTAACCGATCGAGGCAAGAAGGAAGAGGGGGAAATCCGGGCTGGGGAAGTTGTTCCGGCGCAAGGTTGGGTGGTGAATGCGAAAGGAGAAGTTACGCTGGTTGGATATAATCCGGGTAATGCTGCTGACTCTCGCAATCCTCGGCCGAATTCTGGTTGTGTGCCGCGTTGAAATTAGGTTTTTTTAACCGCAGATGTAGGCGGATTAACGCAGATTAACGCAGATAAAGAATAAGATGTATTTGGGTTAGTTAGTATGTGTGTCTGCATCTGTAATTTTATTTTTAAAGTATGAAGTTTACTCGATCGCTCCGACAAGTAATTCTGTTATTTGTGATTTCCTGTCTGCTAGCAGTTGCGATTCCTCCCGGAGTTGCTCAGGTTAATCCACCACCAGCGGTGCAGCTTGTCCGTCAAGCTCGAACTCTGTACCGAGAGGAACGTTTTTCGGAAGCTGTACCGCTGTTGCAGCAAGCGGCGACCCAGTTTGAGGCAAAAGGCGAAAATCTCGATCGCGCCACAGCTTTGAGCAATTTAGCTGCAACCTACGGGCAGTTGGGGCTTTGGGAACAAGCAGAAAAAGCTGTAAATTCGAGTTTGTCGGCTGTGCGAACACAGGCAAAAACTCCCGAACAGCAGCGGATTTTGGCTGAAACTCTCAATATTCAAGGACAGTTGCAACTTGAACGGGGGCAGCCTCAAGATGCGATAGAGATTTGGACGCAAGCTGCTAAAATTTTCGAGCAAATTGATAGAAAACCCCAACTTTTTCAAGTTCAAATTAATCAAAGTCGGGCTTGGGAAATTCTCGGACTTTACCCCAGAGTTTGCAAAATGCTGTTAGCTTCTTTCAAGTTGGAAAACCAAACTTGCGAAGTTTCGGCAGCGGGTTTGGAAAGTTTAAAAAAGGGGTCGGTTTCTCTCGAACAAGTCCGGGGAATTCATGCTTTAGGGCGGGTGCTGCGGGTTTTGGGACAACTGGAACGATCGCAGGATGTGCTGTCGGTTGGACTCGAAGCAGCCCAAAAATTAGGTTCCCGGCCAGAGGAGGCTGCAATTTATCTCAATCTGGGCAATACGGTACGGGCTCAAAGCAATAAACCGGGTTTGACACCCAAACAGCGCGCTGATTTGGAACGCTCGGCCCTAGAATATTATGCTCGATCTGCCCAGGCGATGCCGGAGCGATCGCTCCTACAAATTCAAGCAAAGTTAAACCAATTGAGTTTGTTGGTCGATCGCGAAGATTGGTCTGAGGCCGAAGCTTTGTGGCGTTCCATTGAACCTCAAGTCGCTCAATTGGGGTCGAACCGCGCCGGACTTTACGCTCAAATTAATCTAGCTCAAAGCTTGATGAAATTAGCTCAATCGCCTGCGGAAACTTTGAGTTTAAGCGATATTGACAAAATGCTCGATCGCTCTGTCGAACCAGCAAACAGTTTGGGCGATAAACGAATACAAGCTTATATTCTGGCAGCGAAAGGCAAACTATCGGAAATCCAACAGCAGTATCAGAAAGCGGAAAATCTCACAACTGAGGCTTTGAGTTTAGCACCGGCGTTTCAATCTCCCGATATTGCTTACCAATTGTTTTGGCAACTGGGACGGATTCGGAAAGCTCAGGGAAATACAGAAGGGGCGATCGTTCAATATACTCAAGCTGTCAATATATTGTCTTCTCTGCGGGGCGATTTGGTGACAGTCAATCCCGAAGTGCAATTTTCGTTTCGGGAAAGTGCCGAACCGGTTTATCGGGAATTAGTCGGGCTGCTTTTGCAAGAGGAATCTCCCAGTCAACCTAAATTGAAACTGGCGCGCCAAACGGTGGAATCTTTGCAGTTGGCGGAATTGGACAACTTTTTTCGGGATGCTTGCGCTGATGCTAAACCAAAGTCGATCGAGGAAATCGATCCGACAGCGGCGGTGATTTATCCGATTATTTTGAGCGATCGTTTGGAGGTAATTTTATCTATTCCCGGCAAACCCCTGCGCCGCTACGCTACGAAGAAGTCTCAAGCTGAGTTGGAAACTGCCTTCAGACAAGCCAAAAATACCATCAGGCCTGCTGCTTTCCCCCGCGACAGGAGGCAACCCGTCGAACAGGTTTACGACTGGTTAATCCGGCCTGCGGAAGCGGATTTGACGGCTAGCGGGATTAAAACCCTGGTATTTGTGCTCGACGGTTACTTGCGCAATCTGCCGATGGCTGTGCTGCACGACGGTGAAAAATTTTTGGTAGAAAAATACAGCATTGCTTTGGCGCCGGGATTGCAATTGCTGGCACCGAAACCGCTGAGCCAAGTAAAGTTAAAAGTGCTTACCGCAGCCCTCTCCGAAGCGCGTCAAGGCTTCTCGGCTTTGCCGGGGGTGAAGGAGGAAATTCAACAAATTGCAGCCGAGATGCCGGCGAGTTCGCTGCTGAATGAAGATTTTGTCAGCGGGCGGTTGCACGATCGAATTAAAGCTTTGTCTTACCCGATCGTGCATTTGGCAACTCACGGTCAGTTTAGCTCGAATGCTGCGGATACTTTTATTGTGACTTGGGATCAGAAAGTGAATGTTAAGGAGTTCGATCGACTGCTGCGAGCCCGCACTGGGGAGAAACAACAGCCGATCGAACTTTTGGTTTTGAGTGCTTGCGAAACTGCTTCGGGCGATAACCGCGCGGCTTTGGGTTTGGCAGGGGCCGCAATTCGATCGGGTGCCCGCAGCACCGCCGCCACCCTTTGGCAAGTCAACGACGAATCTACAGCTATCTTTATGGCTGAGTTTTACCGACAGCTTGCTTCTTCTAAAACCAGCAAAGCTGAAGCCCTCCGCAACGCTCAATTAACGCTGCTGCAAAACCCAGAGTATCAGAATCCGTATTTCTGGGCACCTTTCGTGCTTGTGGGAAATTGGCAGTAATTTAAGATCGGAAGTGGGGAATTGGGAATTGGGCATCGGGCTTGCAGTCAACAGTCAACAGACAACAGACAACAGACAACTGACTTAAATGCTTGATTTTTTATTAAAAATTGTAAACTGTTAGGGAGTGCTTTCCGCATCTAATATTTTTTCGAGGAGTCCCATGAAGCAACTTTTGATTGCTGAGCGCTTTTGCCTGATTGCCCACGTCTTGTCAATGGCTTTTGGATTGGCAGGGTTGCTGCTGATTTTACCCCGTCCCGAATTGGTGATGAGTTTGCCACCAGCAGGGCAAACGCTATTCCAGTGGGGGATGGCTGGGGGTGGAGTAGTTTATATCATCTTTGGTGCAGCAGCAGTTGCTCTCTATGCGTTTCGGACGTTGGGTTTGGGTGCAACTCTGGCTTTTTTACTGCCTTCTGTGTTTTTGTCCTTGAGTAGCGAGTTGTTGGGAACGAGTACGGGTTTTCCCTTCGGCAACTACCACTATTTGAGCGGTTTGGGTTACAAAATTGCAGGGCTGGTTCCGTTTACAATTCCCCTGTCGTGGTTTTATCTGGGACTGGTTTCCTATGTAATTGCTCGGGCTGGAGTAGCTGGCGGTAAAGGTGAACTCAACTGGGTGCGCCAAATAGGGGCGCTCGCCCTTGGTGCTTTGCTGCTAACAGCTTGGGATTTTGTACTAGATCCGGCGATGAGTCAAACTTCTGTGCCTTTTTGGGAGTTTGAGGAACTTGGGGCTTTCTTTGGGATGCCTTACCGCAATTTGGCTGGGTGGATGGGTACGGGGGCGCTATTTATGTCTGTAGCAGCTTTCTTGTGGAGAAAAAAACCGATTAAATTAGAGCGATCGGAATTGGGTTTGCCCTTAATTGTTTATTTGGTAAACTTTGCTTTCGGAGCAATTATCACTGTCACTTCCTTGGATTCTCGGTTCTGGTTCCCGACATCGCTAGCTGTGCTTCTGGGTGTTGTTCCGGCGATCGCGTTAAGCTGGATCGCTAAACCCGCAGCAAGTGACGCCACAGAAACAATGCCATCTTTGGATACATCTGTGCTCGCGGCTGAAATTCCACCTCAGCCCGTGGGCCTTTTGCGCAAGTAAGTCGCTAGTGAGCAACCGCGGCTGATTTAGCAAAAACTTACACTAATTTTTGAGCTAGTTTAAAAACCCGGTTTCTTGTAGAAACCGGGTTTTTCAGCGGAGATTTTTTCATAGGGTTTCCGGTAGCATCGGAATTATTAGCCAAAATTAGGACACGGCAGTGACGTGTCCCTACAAAATTATTTTCGGTAGGGACACGGCATTGCCGTGTCCTCTATATCATGTATGAGTGCAACCGGAATTGATATTATTAGCCAAAATTAGGACACGGCAGTGCCGTGTCCCTACAAAATTATTTTCGGTAGGGACACGGCATTGCCGTGTCCTCCATATCATGTATGAGTGCAACCGGAATTGATATTATTCCCAATTCCTGTAATATGTTTGAGGTCAAAATTTTATTAATTTTTTTTAATTGATATTAGTTACCAAAAAAATCAACTGTAAATAAGCTCCCAACCCATATCCAGTAAGTCATTCCCAATTCTTCAATTCTTCAATAGTATGGTTTTCCCGATCGCCCCTCACTTGTTCTCCCAACCGCTGACAAGCATCCTCCCTGTCGCACTCCTGCTGCTGCAATTGCCCGCTGCAGCCCTTCTGATGTCGCGGTTAATTAAAGGCCCATCGCGCATTCCGCCCCTGGAACCGGATTCGCCGACGCTGGATTTGTTAGGTTCTTGTACTGCGGTAGTACCGACTTTGAACGAAGCCGATCGCATTTCGCCTTGTTTGGAAGGATTAAGCCGCCAAAGTTACGAACTCCGAGAAGCGATCGTGGTTGACAGCTATTCGGTAGACGGAACCGGAGATTTAGTCAAAGCAGCAGCACAAAAAGACCCCCGGTTTCGCTTGATTAACGACGATCCGCTGCCGGCGGGCTGGGTAGGGCGTCCCTGGGCGCTGAATGCGGGTTTTTTGGCAAGTTCCGAGAAGTGCGAGTGGATTTTGGGCATCGATGCGGATACTGTGCCGCATCCGGGTTTGGTGGCGAGTTTACTCAAAACGGCGAAAGCTGGAAATTACGATTTGATTTCGCTGTCGCCGCAGTTTATCCTCAAGTATCCGGGGGAGTTGTGGCTGCAACCTGCTTTGTTAATGACTTTGGTTTATCGGTTCGGGCCGACGGGGACTGGCGGGGATGTGCCGGAACGGGTGATGGCGAACGGTCAGTGTTTCTTGTGTAAGCGCGAGGTTTTGGTGGCATTAGGGGGCTATGAGGTCGCGAGGGGTTCTTTTTGCGATGATGTGACTCTGGCTCGCTATGCGGCTGCTAAGGGCTTTAAGGTGGGCTTTTTGGATGGGGCAAAAGTGTTGAAGGTGCGGATGTATGAGGGGGCGATCGAGACTTGGAATGAATGGGGTCGATCGCTGGATTTGAAAGATGCTGCTTCTGGCGGTCAAATTTGGGGCGATTTGTGGCTGTTGCTGGCGGTTCAAGGTTTGCCGGTGCCGATTGTATTGTGCTATTTGCTGTTTGGTTCGCTGCCGCCGGTTGGTGTATTTGGGCACTTTTGGCTGTTGGGATTGAATGTATTTTTGGTTGCAGTGCGATCGGCTTTGTGTTTGGCGATCGCACCTTCTTACGATACAACTGGGGCATCGGGTAAATGGCTGTTTTGGCTATCACCTTTGGCCGATCCGCTGGCGTTTTTGCGAATTCTAATTTCTGCTTTAAATCAGCCTACTCAGTGGCGCGGCCGAAAGTATGAATAATCGTTAAATTTTTGCTAGAGCTTTTAAAATTGGTAGAAGTGCGAGAGCCTTTTTTGATCGAATGGGCGATCGTACTTTTTTTGATTTCCTAAATTAACCGAAAATTAGCAGATGTAATCGCATTGGCACTGACTCCAACCATCACACATAACTCTTCTCCTGTCAAGACATTTTTGATGAGAGTTCCCTGAGTATTTTGAGTTATTGTTAACTGACCAAAACTCAAACCTCCGCTTAATCCAATCAAATCTTGACCGATTGTAAAATCAGCAATAATATCAAATCCTTGACCAGCTTTTAAGGCAAAGATATCGTTACCGCTACCACCACTCAAACTATCATTGCCCAAGTCTCCGTAAAGAATATCATCACCTTGACAACCCGTGAGAGTATCGTTGTCTTCCCCTCCGTAAAGAGTATCATTTCCTTCACACCCTCCCAGGATATCTGCTTGTTCATTACCGCTGATGAAATCATTGCCAGCCCCGCCGCAGATGGTATCCGAACCCTCATTTCCAAACAGGTAGTCATCACCTTGACTACCAAGCATTATGTCGTTACCTTTGCCTGCAAATAAGGTGTCATTATCCTTGCCACCATCTATGAAGTCATCATTTCTATTAGCATAAATGATGTCATTACCTTCGCGGCTATTTATGGAGTCATTGCCTTTGCCTCCAAAGATTAAATCGTTCCCCAAGTCTCCAAGGATGATGTCATTATTTTCATCTCCGAATAGGATGTCGTCACCTTTGCCACCGCTGATAAAATCATTGCCTGTGTTGCCGTTGAGGATGTCACGAATCTCGCCACCATATAAGTTGTCATTCCCGGATTTGGCATCGAATAGATTGCCGCTGTTGCTGCCTAGTAATTCATCGTTTTTGGCAGTGCCTATTTGAATGGACGATACACCGAGTATGGTGTTTTCAACCCTATTCGGTTGGTTTAAGTTGGGATAGTCAATGTCATCGCAGATGCAGTCATCGTTGGGGATGTTGTTAGTTGTTGGTGTTGGCGTTACCGATGGCGTTGGCGTCGGTGTTTGTGCGGGCGTCGGTGTCGCTGTTTCCGCAGGGCTTGGTGCGGGTGTTGGTGTTGGTGTAGGTGCCGGAGTTGGTGTTGTTACAGGTGCAGGAGTTGGTGTTGGTGTTGGTACAGGTGCAGGAGTTGGTGTTGGTACAGGTGCGGGAGTTGGTGTTGGTACAGGTGCAGAAGTTGGTGTTGGTACAGGTGCAGGAGTTGGCGTTGGTGTGGCAATATTCACGCCAAAAGTACCTAAACTGCTAGTAGCAGACAAGTTGCCAACAGTATCCTTCACCTGCGATGCTTGCAAATTAACTGTGTAAGTACCATTGTCAGCATTATCCCAAATTCCGCCTGGCGGAGTAAATGAATATGTTGCTGTACGCGGCGTACCATTGCTATTAATATCAACACTAACAAAGGTAGCAGGAATAGCGCCACCTGACCAATTTACAACAACATCAGAATCATCTAAACTGCTAACATCAAATCCACTACTATCGCTGAAAGTAACTGTCAATGTCTGACTTGTACCACCCGTTGTAGTAAGGTTAGAAATTGCAGCCCAGTTAGCAGTAGGTGCGGTGACATCAACAATAGGTGTGGTGATATCAGCAGTGCGAGTCAGTTGAGTTGCTGCGGCGGTATTGTTATTACCCGCAGTATCCGTAGCTATTGCTGCTGGGACATCAACTGTGACATTACCACTAGCAGCGGGAGTGACATCAAAGGTGTAAGTTTTGCCGTCAACTTTAACAAAGTTACCGACAGTCGCATTGGCTACGGTGATATCAGTATTATCAAAGCCCGTGACATCTTCATTAAAGGTAGCGGTGACGCTAAATAAACCAGTTACTGTAGTTGTGGAAGTTGATGTTAAGGCAACAGTAGGTGCGGTGATGTCAGGTGTGGTGATATCAGCAGTGCGAGTCAGTTGAGTTGCTGCGGCGGTATTGTTATTACCCGCAGTATCCGTAGCTA
>NZ_JAUBTQ010000002.1:86081-86509 GCF_036702515.1 Microcoleus sp. BROC3 | reverse complement strand
ACGGTGATATCAGTATTATCAAAGCCCGTGACATCTTCATTAAAGGTAGCGGTGACGCTAAATAAACCAGTTACTGTTGGTGTTGAAGTTGATGTTAAGGCAACTGTTGGCGCTGTAGCATCAGAAGTGCGAGTCAGTTGCGTGGCTGCGGTATTGTTATTACCGGCTGTATCCGTAGCTATTGCTGCTGGGACATCAACTGTGACATTACCATCAGCATTAGGTGTGACTGTAAAAGTATAATTGCTGCCGCTTCCTGCAAAATTGCTAACAATGCCGTTAGTAACATTAACGCCAGTTGCAATAAATCCTGTGACGCTTTCGCTGAATGTTGCTGTGACTAAAAATGGTGCGTTTGTGGTTGTTGGGGATGCGGATGTTAAGGCAACTGTGGGGGCTGTAATATCGGCAGTGCGAGTTAATTGAGT
>NZ_JAUBTQ010000002.1:0-85981 GCF_036702515.1 Microcoleus sp. BROC3 | reverse complement strand
GTAAAGTTATAAGTTGTGCCGCTACCTGTGAAATTGCTAATCGTACTGTTAGTAAGATTCACGTCGCTGGCAATAAATCCTGTGACGCTTTCGCTGAATGTTGCTGTGACTAAAAATGGTGCGTTTGTGGTGGTTGGGGATGCTGATGTTAAGGCAACTGTGGGGACAACGGTGTCTACAATTATGGCTTTGCTATCAGCTAAAGATTGCCCCGCAGGAATAGTCAAGGTTGCATTATTTCCCGCAGCATCTCTCAATGTTGCACCGACTGCTAAAGTGAGCCCAGTTGAGTTGAGGTCGGTGCTATTTTGTCCTGCTGCTGGAGTATAGGTGCCCACAGCAGATGTGCCTGTGAAAGGTGCAATAGTGACAGTGCCGCCTGTATCTAAGGCGACACTCATATTACCGCCTGCTAAAGTAACGGCTTCGCTGAAGTTGACGGTGACGTTGATGTTGCCCGTTGTGTTGTAACTGCCGTCAGTGGTGGTAGAGGTGACGCTGGCGATGGTGGGTGCTTGGGTGTCAATAACTATGGCTTTGCTGCCACCGAGGGAGTTGGCTGTGGCTAGGGCGGGGAGGGTTAAATCGGCATTCGTGGCCAAATTATCTTGAATGGTGCCGCCGTTGAGGGTGAGGGTGTTGGTGGTGGCGAGGTATTCTAAGTCGGGGGTGGTGTCTCCTGCTTGCACTACATAGTTGAAGGTGAGTATAGTACCGCCGCTACCGCTGATATATGTGGCAAATCTGTCAGTTGTGCCTGTTTCTAGTTGCAGTTGGGGGGTGCCGGTGACGGTGACAGCGGCATCGAAGGTGACGGTGATGGCAATGGTGGCACCGACGCCGTAGCTACCGTCGGCGGTGGTGGCGGTGACAGAGGTGACATTGGGGGTCTTGTTGAGCAAGATCGAGGCGGTGTTGCTGAAGCGGTTCGCCACAGCTAAGTCGGGGCGGCCGTCGCCGTTGATGTCGCCGATGCTGACGGATCTGGGGCTATTGCCAGTAGCGAAGGTGACTTGGGTGGCGAAGGTGGGGGTGGTGGCGTTGGTGGGGGTGGTATTGAGCAGGATCGAAACCGTGTCGTCGTCGCGGTTCGTCACAGCTAAGTCGGGGCGGCCGTCGCCGTTGATGTCGCCGATGCTGACGGAGTAGGGGCTAGTGCCAGTAGCGAAGGTGACTTGGGTGGCGAAGGTGGGGGTAGTGGCTCCGGTGGCGGTGGTGTTGAGTAGGATGGAGGCGTTGTTGCTGAAGATGTTCGCCACAGCTAAGTCGGGGCGGCCGTCGCCGTTGATGTCGCCGATGCTGACGGAGATGGGGGCAGAGCCAGTAGCGAAGGTGACTTGGGTGGCGAAGGTGGGGGTGGTGGCGTTGGTGGGGGTGGTATTGAGCAGGATGGAGACATTGTTGCTGTCGAAGTTCGCGACAGCTAAGTCGGGGAGGCCATCGCCGTTGAAGTCGCCGATGCTGACGGATACGGGGAGATCGCCAGTAGCGAAGGTGACTTGGGTGGCGAGGCCTAGTACGCCACTGTAGGTTTTGAGGGTGGCTTCTGTGAGGGCTAGTTTGGGCGCTTGGGGGGATGGGGGGATGAGTTGGGGGATGTCCCAGGTGCCTCCTAGCGTACTGTTGCCTGTTGGGTGCGGGTTGGCGGCGATGTTTGCGCCTGTGAGTTGGTGCAGGTGAGTCAGGAATTGGCTGCCTGTTTCCCCGGCTGCTACGTTACATCCATATAAGATGATGTTGGCATTGGGGGTGAAGGCTCTTCGCCACTGTTGCAACTGTTGTTTGTAGTTTTTGATATTGCTGCTGTTGAGTTCTGTTGTGTCTAGGTAAAGGGTGCCAGAACTGCCGTGGGAGATGATGTGCAGGGTTTGGATGTTTGTATGTTTGGCTAATATTTTGGTAATTTGTGCTACGGCATCGATTTGGGTTTCGAGGGTGTAGGTTTGGATGCCTGGTGTTATCCCTTGGAGTAACCGATCGCACTCGGGTATTGTGGGGTCGATGATGGCGATCGCAGTCGAGCGATCGCTGGTGCTGCCTGTCAAGTTCCAGATGTTTTTAATTGAGGATAAGTTAATTTTATTTATGGTTTTCATTCTGATTTTTGCGTTATTATTGCTAATAAGATAGGGGAGAGAGTTTAAATTCCCCTTATTTGTGGATTTGATCGCAGCAAAGACGCCACCAAAGGAAGGGGCGAGCGTGTTATATGGCTGAAAAAATACCTGATACTAATAATATCGTACTTCGATCGAATCTTCTACTAAAAATATAGAGATTTACGAAATTTTTACGCTCGGCAGTCTGCAATCCGTGTATTTACTGGTCCCAAGCACGGGCAGTTAGAAACTGGTTTGTTCCGGATTTTAAAGCGATAACGAATTATTAAAATAAAATCAGGTTTTTTCGATCGCACTGGAACACTGGGAAAGTTCTGGATTAGACTGAGAATAATAGTTGCCAAGGATTCAAAAAATGTCTCAACAGATTTCGGCAGACAGTCTTTACGATCGCGCCCTAGCCATGCAAAGACAAGGCGATTGGGAAAGTGCCGAACCAGAATACCGGCAGATTATCGCGCAACAGCCTAATTACGCGCCAGCCTATTTCCAACTGGGCAATGCTAAGTTAGTCAAACAAGAATGGCAAAGCGCGATCGACTTTTACCGCCAAGCTTTAAATTGCGAACAGCGCTACTCGCAAGCCTGGTACAATCTAGGCGTATGTTTGGAAAATCTCGGGGATATTGAAGGGGCGATCGCCACCTACCAACAAGCTGTTACCTACAATCCCAAATATGCGATCGCCTACCACAGTTTGGGCAGCTTGCTCGAAAAACAATACAAGGGGGAAGCAGCAAAAATTGCCTATCAAAAAGCTGTAGAAATTCAACCAGATGCGATCGCATATTTGGGCGATTTAGCCAGAATTCAATTTATGTGCGAACAGTATGCCGACGCGGCAGTAAATTATCAAAAAGTCTTGCAACTCGACGCCAATAACATCAATGCCATGTCGGCTTTAGTAAAAATTAATCAGTGGGTTTGTCGCTGGGAGAATCTCGCAGCCGATCTCGAAACCATGTGGCAAATCGGCATCAGTTTAATCGAACAAAATATTTTACAAAACTTCTCCCTGTTTGACTTTGTGATGTTCTCGCCCTTCGGGCCCGATCGCCATTTCGCGATCGCCCGTTACTACGCTCAATTTATCAGCAGTAAAGTCGATCGAAACTACTTGCCCCCTCACATTACTCCTGCTGAAACTCCCCCACGCCTGCGAATAGGTTACATAGCCGGAGATTTTTACAAACACGCTTTAACCCATTTAATGCTTGAATTATTCGCCTTGCACGATCGATCTCGCTTTGAAATTTTCGCCTACTCCCTCGGCCCCAACGACGGCAGTTTCGAGCGTCAAAAAATCGAAGCAGACTGCGATCGATTTACCGATTTGCGAGGCTTAGTAACCGCAGCAGCAGCCGAAAAAATACAGGGCGAGCGCCTCCACATTCTCGTAGATATGGGAGCCTACACGCTGCATTCTAACCCCGGAATCTTAGCAATGCGCCCCGCACCGATTCAAATTAATTATCTAACTTACGCCAGCACGATGGGTGCTGATTTTATTGATTACATCGTTACAGACAATACAGTAACTCCACCCCACCTCGCCGAATTCTTTACGGAAAAATTCATCTGCTTGCCCGATAGCTATCAGATTAACAACTATCGGCGAGTTTGTCCCGCCGAAAACTTCCAAATCAAACAGCAAAATCCTAAGGTAAAATATGGCTTGCCGGAAAATGCGTTTGTTTTTGGCTGTTTCAATTACAGTCGCAAAATCGAGCCGGTAATGTTTGACGTTTGGATGCGAATTTTACAGCAAGTACCGCATAGCGTGCTGTGGCTGTTAGAAGGCAATCCCGAAGCAACCCACAACCTGAAAAATGAAGCCCAATTGCGGGGAATTGATGCAAGTCGCCTGATTTTTGCTCCTAGATTGTTGCCAGAAGAACACCTAGCGCGCCACATCTGGATCGATTTATTTGTCGATACTTTATATTGCAACGCTCACACTACAGCTAGCGATGCTTTGTGGATGGGAATTCCGTTGATTACTTGTCCGGGAGAAACTTTCGCGGCGCGGGTGGGAGCGAGTTTGTTGAATGCAGTTAATTTGCCGCAGTTAATAGTTAACAGTTTGGCAGAATACGAACAATTAGCCGTACATTTAGCAACTCACCTTCAAGAATTGCAACAGTTGAAAGATTACTTGCACGAGAATCGCCGCCAATTTCCGCTGTTTAATACCGCGCGAACTGTGAAGCATTTAGAATCAGCATATTTGCAGGTTTGGGAAAGGTATCGCTCGAACTTACCCCCCGCAGCAGTCCAAATCGAACCAATTGAAGAAATACCAGAAAAAGCAGCACCAAACCATCGCATAAATTTTCCAGCCAATAATGCGATAAAATCAGCGACTGGTGAAGTACAAATCAAAAGAAATGTAGCGAACCCAGGGCAAAACGGTCAAATAAATCCTAGTGCGGATTCATCAGAAGAAATTTCGGTAATTGCCGATCGCGAATTTCCGCTGTGGTTGAAACAACAACAAATTAGCATTGCTTGCACTACCTATCAAACTAACAGGTTAATGTTAATCGGTGCGGGGGCGGAAACTGACAGAATCTCAATTCATTGGCGGATATTCGATCGCGCAATGGGTCTTTACTGCACGCCGGAACGCCTTTATTTAAGTTCAAAATATCAACTTTGGCAATTAGATAATGTCTTAGAATCCGGTAAATTATACCAAGGATACGATAAATTATATATACCCAGAATCGGCTATACTACAGGAGATATCGACATTCACGATATCGCTGTCGATAAAAATAATCAAATCCTTTTTATTAGCACTTTGTTTAATTGTATCGCTACTTTGAGCGATCGCCACAGTTGCAAACCTCTCTGGAAACCGCAATTTATCTCACAATACATCAACGAAGACCGCTGTCACCTCAACGGTTTGGCAATGGTAGCTGGGGAGGCGAAATATGTCACGGCGTCGAGTCAGTCGGATGTGGTGGATGGCTGGCGCGATCGCAGAAAAAACGGCGGTATAGTTATTGATATTGAATCTAATGATATCATCGTCACAGGATTGTCAATGCCCCACTCACCGCGCTGGTATCAAGATAAATTGTGGTTGCTGAATTCGGGGAGAGGGGAATTGGGTTATGTGGATTTAGATACAGGGAAATTTGAGGCAATTACGTTTTGTCCGGGCTATGTCCGAGGACTAGCATTTTGGCAAAATTGGGCAATTGTGGGACTCTCGAAACCTCGGGGAGGTGACAACACTTTTAGCGGTTTAGAATTGGAGGAGTTGTTGGTAGCAAAGGATGCTGAGCCTCGCTGTGGTATGATGGCGATCGATTTGACTACGGGGGCGATCGTTCACTGGTTGCGGTTTGAAGGAATTGTCACGGAACTCTATGATGTGCAGGTGATTCCCACAGTCCAAAAGCCTATGGCTGTAGGTTTTCAGACTGAAGAAATTGCTCAGTTAATTACTTTGGAACTTTAACCGCAGATGGTGGCGGATGTACGCGGATTAACGCAGATAAATGTTTACAGGATTTACCCACGGGGTGTGAGAGAGAGTATTTAAGCGGGATTTGGTATTACTCAAAAATCGCCCCATTTAACGAAGTTTTTCTTAAGTCTACTCTAGCTAAATTTACACCTCTTAAATCAGTACCTGTTAAACAAGTATTGCTTAAATCTGCATAACTCAGATCGGCACCTCTGAGATTAGCATCAGATAAATTTGCTCCTGATAAATTCGCCCTCACAAGTTGCGATCCACTCAAATTGCTGCCACTCAAGTTTGCCGATTGCATCTGTGCTGCCATTAAGTTTGCTTTGCTTAAATTAGTATCGCTGAGGTTAGCCAAATTTAATTTAGCATAACTCAAATCAATATTTTCCAAGCAAAGTTCGCTCAATTGGGCGCATCGCAAGTTAGCATTAATAAAAAACCTGTCTCCCGCCGCATAACGGCGCAGCAATTCGTCAACTTCCAGCCGAATTAAAACCGGTTCGCAAGTATTTTGGTAGCACCACGATGTTTCCAGCAAACTAGCGGCTGCTTCAATTGCTACCTTGTCGCATTTAGAGAGCACCAAACTATTGCACCCATCCCACTCACCGTTGAGCATGAATGCCATCTCAGAAGCTGCTGCAATTGAGTCGCACAGCAAAACGTTTTCTGGTTTGGGTTGCAGCCAGTTCATTAAGGCGATCGAGCTGTTGTTTTTCACTGTTGATTCAGGATTTGTGCGTCTTTCTTAATTATAGGTAAAAATATTGAAAACAGTATGCACAAATTCGCTGCGGCTTCAGAGAATGAATTAATTGTGTTTGGTGCAGCCAGACCAGGATACCGCGATGCAGAAATTGCTCGCTGGATTGAATTTATGCAGGGGCATAATATCAAGCAAGTTTGCTGCTTGCTTGCTCAGACCCAACTCATCCGCTACAGGGACTTACTGGGAACATATCGGAAAATATTTGGGTGCGATCGAGTTTGCTGGGCACCGATTGCAGACTTTGAATTGGTCGATCGCGATATTTTAATCGATCGCATATTGCCGTTCTTGGAATCTGCAAATAGCAAAGGCGAACGGGTGGTAGTTCACTGTTCTGGGGGGATCGGACGTACAGGACAGGTTTTGGCTGCTTGGTTGGTCAGCGGGCGGGGATTGTCTAACAAACAGGCGATCGCAGCAGTAAAAAAAACTGGCAGAAATCCCTATGAAGCAGCAATCGTAGCTTTTTTGAAAGGTCGAAACCCCTGGCTAGTCGTTGAAGAACTTAATGCTCTCTTAGATGATTGTCGCCTTGCTGCGAGAAATGATATATAACACTATAGCAACTATATATATAGCAATCCTAAATCATTTGTGAATTTCTTACTCCCTCCCCTTGGGTTCGGGGAGGGTTGGGGTGGGGTAAAAAGTTTACGACTCCTGCAAGGATTGCTATATGTGCCAATTGCGTAAGTTTTAAAAGATTTAAAAGACTCGGCTTCCTACGATCGAACTCAGGTATCCAATAAATGGCTGTTTTGGCTGTCACCGTTAGCCTATCCGCTGGCGTTTTTGCCAATATAAGAGAACAAATAACGCACTTACAGCAGCACAAGATCCTTGAAGCAACGGCGCGTTAACTCGATTCTTGCAGGTGCGTCATTTTGGTTGCGGATGTCAATGTTTGTAGCAAAAAAGTAAACATTTTTATTCTTCTCTAAATAACCTACATACCAGCCAAGTTGAGGCTTTGTTTCTTCTCCAAAACTTGCCCAGCCTGTTTTTGCCCTAATTGTGTAATCGGGAGTTTGTTCAACAATTATGATGTCTTTCACCAGAGACAGCGATCGCTCAGAAAAGGGTAAGTCATTTTTGTACAGACGGCGGAGAAATTGAATTTGCTCGTTGGGTGTGATTCGCAGTTCTCCCTCTAACCAGAATTTGTCAATATCGTCTTTGTTACCAATTTTTTGGTTGCCATAACCGACTTTAGCTACCCATTTTTGCATTTGCTCGTGCCCGACTCGGCGGGCGAGAACTTGGTAAAACCAAACGGCGGAAAGTTTTATGGCTTCTCTCATATTCAAGTCTCGATTCCATGCGGGAATTTGCCTTTGAATTCCATCCCAAGTTAGAACAGCAATCTCATCTGAAATCACCCCTGTTTCTAAGGAAATTAGAGAGTTGAGAATCTTAAATGTAGATGCAGGTAAAAAAGCTGTGGCGTTACGCTGCGGGTTGTGTTGATAAAGCCGATCGCTATTCAAATCGTAAATTGCGATCGAGCCTTCAACTCCTAGTTCTTGAAAGTGCCGTCCAAAATTCATTGTCTGAGCAACATCTCCTCCGCGTCGTGGAGATTCTTGCACTGGAGGTGGCACGGTTAAGGCTGATTGCGGTGGCGGAACTAAAACAAAAGTAATGCAGCCTAATACAATTAAAATAACAGCGATCGCACGAGATATTCGGTTCATAAACTTCAATAAGTTAGCAAAATCACAGGCAGTAAGGTCACAGGGGCGATCGACTTGTAAGGTGCGTCTGACTTACGCTGTGCAAGAAACAATAAAGGTTGGCCCCTGACGCAACCTACTATATAGAGGTTGCAATTGCGTAATTTCTTAACTAGAAAACTGCCATCATAGTTAACGCGACCAAGCAGCTTAACTGAATTACTAAGCTGAAGAACCGATACTTGGGATCGAGACCAGCAATGTGAATCGCTGAATGTATAAGCCGAAATAGAATGTACACAACAATCAGTAAATCTACTGCTGTTCCTGAAACACCCCTAACTGTTAGAAGAAAAACAACTCCCAAATACAAAGGCAGGTTTTCTATCAAGTTGGATTGTACTCGAAATAGTCGCCATAGCAAGCTGTCGTCGTTTTGTGTGCCGAAATCTTTTACAGATCCGCCCGCAGATAGATGCCGAATCCTGACTGTTAGCAGCAGGATAACAACCGCGATCGTCCACAGGATGAAAATTGTTAAACCCCAGAGAGGGAAAGTCATATTTGTCGGTTCAATTTGCATCATCTTTCTACCTTGCGAAACTGCTGCTAACACTTTAGAAAAGTTATCGGTCAAGACTCTTGTTCTGGCATTCTCATTTTTAGCTAAAACAGCTTGAGGATGCTTCTATTTTGGCTGTTTTCGGAAATCGATAGATCGCCCGCCAAGCTCACCGCAGCATCTAACCGACAAGTTGAGGCTAACTAGAGTGCGATCGCCTCTCCTGAGTGTCAATTCCAACCGCTAGCAACCGAGCGTTTACAGAGGGTTTTCGGCTTGACGATCGCACCATTGTATCGAGCAAGTGTTCGATCGCGCCCGGTAGATTCTGGCAAAAACCAGTGTGTACCCGCGATGTCTGAACGATCGTGCTGCGGGGTGCTACGAGCCAGTGAAAGCGCTCTCTGTGGGGAAGTTGACCGATCGCGCCAGATTCCTTGCCGCCTGCACAAATGATGGGAATGACTGCTAGGTGATTGCGAATCATTTCCAAATCCAACGTTGAGTCGATCGCCATCAAGCGCTGTTCATCAATTTCGATCCGGGCTTCGAGGAATTTTTTCGTACCGCAGGAAACGATCGCCCCCACGTTGATAAACTCCTCGCGCTCGACTTTGGGAACAACGCGGATAATGGCGTAATCATAAAGAAATCGATCTGGCACTAATCGCTTCCTCCAAAAAAATATGTGGTGATTCTAGCCGATTTAGCAGGTACTCGATATAAGCATTCCGATGTTGGTTGCTATCGCTGAAAGGAGAATCTCCCACCAGCCAAGTATCAGGAATTAGTTTAACGATGTTGCGAATGATTTCCGGCGTTAGCCTTTGAGTCATCTTTGAATTTGCCGCTTCCAGCGTGCTGGCAAAACGCAGTAGAACGTGGTCTTTGATTGGCGGAAAACGATCGCGGCTGCGCGAGAGATAATCTTTCCAGGTGTGGTGGAAGTAGAGGGCTGCACCGTGATCTATCAGCCAAAGCCGGCGGTGCCATACCAGCATATTTGCATTGCGCGGCGTGCGATCGATGTTGGTCACAAAAGCATCAAACCAGACGATTTCTGAGGCCAGATCCGCCTCGGACTTACCCGCTATCGGGTCAAAGGTGATGGAACCCGGAAGATAGTCGAGGGCGAGGTTGAGGCCAGCACTTGCTCGGATCAAATCTTGAATTTCCGGGTCAGGCTCAGTGCGAGCCAGTTCGGGATCGAGTTCAACAAAGACGAGTTCGGGGACAGGCAGCCCGGAAGCGCGAGCAATCTCTCCCGCCACTAGCTCGGCGATCAGAGATTTGGCTCCCTGGCCCGCACCGCGAAATTTGAGCACGTACATACCATCATCGTCTGCTTCGACGATCGCGGGTAGCGACCCGCCCTCGCGTAAGGGAGTGACATATCTGGTAGCAGTGACTGTTCGCAAGCTAATACTCATGCTATTTTAGATTTTCTATTTGAGATTTTAGATGCAAAATCACTGATTTTATGAGGGTTTGGAGTACGGGCTTACAGACAGTTGGATTCTTTCTTTTAACTGGGGCTGATGTCAAGTAGTCTGTTTACTAAACTGATGACTAAAAGGACACAACATTGTTGTGTCCCTACGGAATTTTGCCAAATCTTTCTTTGAGACAGTCATTAGTCATGAGTTATTAATCAACTAATAACTCATGACTAACCACTAAGCTGTTGCGGTCTTTAAATTGTATGTAAAAAAAAATCACAGTCTTGTGGGGTGGGCGTCCCGCCCGCCCCGAATATACAATTTAAATGCGCGACAATTTAATCAGTTGTACTAACGTGGTCGATTCTCTCTAATTGCCAGAGAATTTGGTTGCCCTCGCGCCGCACCCGCGAAACTACCCAATTTCGCCAAACCCAGTTGTCTCCGCGACTGGTGACAGCGCTGGCATTTACATCCATCAAATCAGCCAGTTCAGAACTGGTAATCAAGTAGCCTTTCGTCGCAACCTCGTCGGCGATGTGCAACGTTTCGATCAGATTGCGGAGTTCCTGAACCCTCACCTCGCGGGGCAAGTTCTCCAGGGTATCGGCAGTTGAATCCATCATGGTAGAGTTGGAGATCGGAAGGTCAGAAGTTATGACATAGGATTCTATCGTTTTGTTACCAGTTGCGTCCGTTTCTTCCGAAACAATTGTGTTTTCCGAACCTAGAGGCGGTGCGGCCGCGCTAACCAAAGTTCCCGCCTGAGTCTCACCTGCAGTTGGTTTCTGCTGTTGCAGTTCGGGAGTGAGATTGTGCGAGAAGCTGCGGGCGATTTCATCGCACCTGTCGTTGTAGAAGTCGCCGGAGTGACCGCGGACGTGTTCCCACTGGATTTGCCGGGAATTCAGCTTGTCTAGCAGATGCCAGAGGTCTTGGTTGACAACATCTTTTCCGGTTGAGGTTTTCCAGCCTTTATTTTTCCAGCCTTGAATCCATTTAGTGATGCCGTTTTTAACGTATTCGCTGTCGGTGTAAACGGTGACGGGTTCGGTTTGACCGGAATTGGCAAAAAATTCCAGCGCAGCGACGGCAGCTTGCATTTCCATGCGGTTGTTAGTAGTTTGGGGGTCTCCACCCCCGAGTTCGTGACAGTTGCCGTCGGCGAAGCAAACTACTGCACCCCAGCCACCAGGACCTGGGTTGCCGGAACAAGCGCCGTCTGTGTAGAGGCTTTTGATTTTGGGAGTTGTCATGAGCGAATTAATTTGTTATTTAGAGGTAAGTTGTTTGCAAGTGCGATAATTAAGGCAATTGAGATAGTTTTACTTAGTGCTATGAAAAATGCCAACTTAAAGATTAAAAAGGTTGCGCTATTTATTTGTCCCTTTTCTTTGTTAATTTTTAATACTTTCGCGCAAGCACAGCCCATAGTGCCTGCTGCTGACGGTACGGGTACTGTTGTCACCCCCAGCGGCAACCGTTATGATATCAACGGTGGCAGTTTGTCGGGAGACGGCGCGAATCTTTTTCACAGTTTTGGGCAGTTTGGCTTGAATGAAGGTCAAATTGCTAATTTTCTGACGAATTCGGCTATTCAGAATATATTAGCTCGCATTGCGGGCGGGGACGCTTCGCTAATTAACGGTTTAATTACTGTCACGGGCGGCAATTCTAATCTGTTTCTAATTAATCCTGCGGGGATTGTGTTTGGCCCCAACGCGAGTTTGAACGTGCCGGGGGCTTTCACTGCAACTACTGCTACTGGTGTCGGTTTTGGTTCTAATTGGTTTAATGCTGCGGGTACAAATAATTTTAGCGCCTTGGTTGGTACGCCAAATGCTTTTTATTTTGGTGGGGCTGTACCGGGAAGTATTGTGAATGCTGGCAATTTAGCGGTGACTCCGGGGCAAAATTTGGCTTTGCTTGGCGGTACGGTTGTTAGTACCGGACAGTTATCTGCCCCGGGCGGGCAAATTACTGTTGCGGCTGTTGGGGGAGATCGTGTTTTGCGCATTAGTCAACCGGGGCATTTGTTGAGTTTAGAAATAGCAACGGGCGGAAATTTTGGTAATTCTCCACAGACTTTGAATCCTGTTTCTTTGCCGCAGTTGCTGACAGGTACTGGGCAAAATCAGGCGGTGGCTGTTGCGGTTGCGGATGACGGTTCTGTGAGGCTTGTGGGTTCTGGTTTGCAGGTGAATTCTGGGGATGTGGCAATTGCTGCTAATGTGTCTGGGCTGCCGCAGTTGAATGCGGGAAGTGCGAATTTATGGGCTGCGGGAAATCTCACGTTAGCGGATGCTAGGTTGCAAACTACCGGGGATTTGAGTTTGCTGGGCTCCGATGCGGTGCGGGTCAGGGACAGCGCCCAGAATCCTTTTTTGGCGCAGGCTGGGGGGAATTTATACATTCGGGGCGATCGCACTATTGATATTCTCACTCAAAATGCGATCGGCGGCTTATCTCTTCCCCCGCAATTCCAAAGCGGCGGCAATTTGAGTTTGGTTAGCAACGGAGTTATTTCGGGGGATTCTCACTTTGTTTCGGGTGGCAATTTTTCCATTCGGAATCTATCGGGAATGCCGGGAAACTTTGTCAGTTTATTTGACCCGATTATCAGTTCTGAAGGAGATGTTTTCTTTGGAGATTATACTGGTGTTTCGCTGAAAGTCGAGGCGAAGGGGAGCATTGTTGCCGAGGATATTACAATTACCGGCCCCGATATTGCATTGGGCAGGGAAAATGTGAGTGGTGATCCCGATATTGCTACTTTAAGCAGCAGTCCGGCCTTAATTCTGCGGGCGGGAGTGGCAAATTTGCTAAATCCTCCTACTAACAGTTTAGATGAAGATTCGATATTTACAAGCCCACTTTTATCGAGCAATTTGATTTCAGTTGAAAATATTTCAGCCGGTGGGCCTGTAATTTTGTCAGCGCCGGGAAGTATCGCCACTAGAGATATTAATGGCGGTCAAATTAATATCGAAAGCAGGGAAGCCGGAGTGCTAGCTGGGGGCAGATTAACGTCTAGTTCGACAATTAATATTCAAGCTAATGACAATATTATATTGACAAGTGACATTTCTCGTGCTGATATCAACGGCAGTATTAGTCTGAATACTGTTCGGGGTAATATCGTCACAGGGTCGATCGATACTGGGACTTCCGGGGCGATCGCACTCAGAGCTTTTGGCAATGTGAATTTTGGGACTTTGCAGGGATCGAATGTTGATATTACCAGTAACTCCGGGGCATTGGGAGTTTTGACTGATGCCAATATCATTGTTCCTAATACTACACCAGTCAATATTACAGCAACCGAGAATATCAATTTGACAGCTTTTAGGGACTTAACGGTTGGCAATCTCACCGCTGCGACTGTCAGTGCTAGCAGCAGTACGGGGAGTGTCGCTACGGGGGCGGTCGCTACTTCTGGAGATGTCAGAATTGTAGCAGGACAGCAAATCAATACAGGGGTAATAACTGTTAATCCTGTCGCCACAAATCCAGTTAATCCCATTATCCCTACAGTCAATCTGGACGCCCTAACTAATATTAGCGTTGATTCCATCAATGCTCCGGCGGCTAGGATTGCTTTGAGAGCAACCAGCAACTTAAATGCACGGAGTTTGCTGGGGGGCTCAGTCGATATCAATAGCGCTCGGGGAAATATTGCGATCGGTAATACTACATCTATTGGGAATCTTAATATAAGAGGTTCAGGAAATGTAAAGTTAGGGGATTTGCTGGGAACAAAAGTTAATGTAATTAGCACTTCTGGAATTATTGATGTTGGACCCGCTACAGCAACAGAAAATACTGTCAATTTAACAGCGCCGCTGGATGTAAATTCAAGAGATTTGCGGGGAGTTGGAGTTAATGTAACTAGCAATACGGGAAGGATTAATATTGGCAATACCGACGCCACAACAGGAAATGTCAGTTTGACAACTTCTGGCAATGTAAATTCAAGAGATTTGCGGGGCGTTGGAGTTAATGTAACTAGCAATACGGGAAGTATTGATATTGGCAATACAGACGCTACAACAGGAAATGTCAATTTAATAGCGCCGCTCGATGTGAATTCACGAGATTTGCAGGGAGTTGCAGTTGATGTCACTAGCAGCAGGGGAACTGTTAGCACTGGCAATATAGATGCTTCAGGAATAGTGAGGATTTTAGCCGGAAACGAAATCAGAATTGAGCGAATAAATGTTAATCCGATTGGGTTCGATCGAACTCCGACAGTCACTCTTAATGCCCAAAATGATATCAGTGTTGCATCCATAAATGCTCCGGGCGGTAACGTTAATATAGAAACTCCCAATTTTGTTCGAGTAACTGATACTTTCAACAACCAAAACGGCACTCCAGTTAGCATCTCGACTGTTAGGGGCGATCGGGTCGGATCGGTTGCGATTCGCCACGGCGGCGGCGATAGGAACCCGCCGATACCTTTTGTGGAAGGAGATGCGAGAATTAACGGTAGTGCTGCGCCGATCGATGGCGCTGTCAATATTATTCCGCCAACTCCAACCCCAACTCCAACTCCAACCCCAACTCCAACTCCAACCCCAACCCCAACTCCAACCCCAACTCCAACTCCAACCCCAACTCCAACTCCAACCCCAACTCCAACTCCAACCCCAACTCCTTCACCAAATCCAACTCCTTCACCATCGCCAAGCGGTAGATTTCCATTAGATAGAAGCCGGGTTTTTCCCGATCGCAACCAACCCTTTAGTCGCGAACAGCGGCAGAACCAAAACAGAATATCGCGAGATATAGGAAAACCCGGAGAAAGGATGCCGCCCGAAAGAATGCAGTCTCCCAGAGAACTGAGAAATTTCATCAATTCAAATATCAGAGATTCAGTTATTCAGTCAGCATTTCGCGGCGATATCGGCAGGAATTTGGAAACCGGCAAAATATCGGCAGCTTTGTCTCTGCTGGACAAATCTTTCAGCCAAGAATTCGGGGAATATTTAGGAATCAACATCAGCGACGAGTTGGTATCCCCAGAGGAAATTCAAAAAAAGTTAGCATCCGTGGGTGCACAAACCGGCACAAAACCTAGCTTAATTTATCTGTTCTCGCAACCGGAAAAATTAAATTTAATGCTGATAACTTCTTGCGGTGAAGTGGTTCACAAAAGTGTGCCGTCAGCGAACCGGCAAGAACTTCTGAAAGTTGTAACTCAGTTCAGGGATGAGATTACCAAACCGGGGGTGCGGACTACTACGAGTTATCTACCATCTTCCCAACAGCTTTATAAGTGGATGATTGCGCCTTTAGAGGACAGTTTGAAAAGCTGCGAAACGGATACTATTTCCTTTGTTGTCGATCGAGGTTTGAGAGGTATGCCCTTTGCTGCTTTGCACGACGGACAGCAATTTTTGGTAGAAAAGTACAATCTCAGCCTGATGCCCAGCATTAATTTAACAGATACCCGCTACGTCGATCTCAGAAATTCTCAAGTTTTAGCAATGGGGGCCTCGGAATTTTCCGAGTTGAATCCTTTGCCTGCAGTTCCTGCTGAAATAGCGGCTATTTCTAAAGAGTGGCCTGGAGTTAGTTTTCTAAATGAGGGTTTCACTTTGGAGAATTTGAAGCGACAGCATCAAAGCCGACCTTTTGGGGTTATTCACTTAGCTACTCATGGCGAATTTCGACCTGGAACACCAAATAATTCTTTTATTCAGTTGTGGAATAGTCGGCTGCGACTGGATCAATTGCGGGATTTGAGATTGAATGATCCGCAAGTGAATATGTTAGTTTTAAGTGCTTGTCGGACTGCGGTGGGAGATGCACAGGCGGAGTTGGGTTTTGGGGGGTTGGCGCTGCAGGCGGGGGTGCAAACGGCTTTGGGGAGTTTGTGGTACGTGAGTGATGAAGGTACTTTGGGATTGATGAGTGAGTTTTACCAGCAGTTGAAGACGGCGCGAATTAAGGGGGCGGCGCTGCGACAAGCGCAAATTGCGATGTTGCGGGGAGATGTGCGTTTGGAGGGCGGCAGATTGCGGGGTTTGAGTCGGGGTGAGGGGGTGGAGTTGCCGGCTTCGCTGCAAGGGTTTGCGGATTTGAAGTTGTCGCATCCTTATTATTGGTCGGCTTTTGTGATGATTGGGAGTCCTTGGTGATTGGTGATTGGAAATGGGTAATTGGTAATTGGTAATTGGTAATGGGGAGTTACGCAGGGGTGGTCAGAAAGCGGGTTTTTGACAAAAATACTTCGTTGTCAGGCGCTCCATGATTTATCGTCTTGTGGCTATTGAGTTCTGTGAGACGACTTGTTTGTTTGCCTTATTTTTTAAGAAAAGATCTCAAATGGGTTCTATAGGCCAGAAATATCAGGCGCGGCAAACGCCCCGTATAACCCCCCAGCAGCAGGGGGCGAGCAAACTAGCAGCAAGTCGAAGAAGTCAACTAAAACTGCTGCGCTCAAATCGGAACTGGAACTGAGAAGACGGTGCCGAACAAAACAACTGCTAAAAAGACGGCGACAGCGACAGGAACCAGAAACAAACCAAGTGAAATTAGTTGAGTTTTCACTAATCGAGAAACCCGGTCTAGTAAAAAAAAACGGCTTTCTTTTACTAGACCAACTTCCAAAAATAGGTTTGTAGTACAAACTTGAGTCCTTAAAATTCTCTTCTCTTCCTTTGTGTCATCATATCCTTTCCGATTGCATTGGAATGATACCGAGGACACCGCGCCGAGCACCTAAGTCCCTACCCCGATTAATTGTCAGGACACGGCACTGCCGTGTCCTGACTGTGGGTAATATCAATTCCGATGCTACCGGAGTTGATATCAGCCTCTTGGCGCTTCGCCCACGTATTTTTTTTGAGACATATCAACTCAAACTCTTTTCCAGCCTAGCTTTTGAGCTTGCTTGTCACCTCTCGGAAAATCTGTCTATTTACTTATTGACAATTGCTCCTCTCTGTTCAATTGTCAGGGAACGTATATATAAAGTTACAAATTGTATCATAAGCAACAGAAAGTACCGAATGTTTTATGTAGCAGCCTACAATGGAGAAAAGAAACAAGATTAAGAGGCGCGATGGCTATGGGTATCAATGAAAACTTAGACTGGGAAGAAGCATTTGAGTACCGAGCGGGCTTAACTGTGGAGTTGAAGTCCCAGCCAGGGGTTTTGCATACGATCGCTTACTATGAAGTGATGATGGTACCGCCCATCTGGTTAGAAAATGACCCGCGTCCCCGCTATCCTCACGAACTGCGAGTCGTTTCCCACCAGCCAACTGTGTCCAATGTTTGCCGGATTTCAGAGAGTCCTGTTTTAGTCGCCTCCTAAGTTTTTTCAGTGGGAAATATTGGCGATGGCATCTAGCCAGCAATCAAACCGATGCAGTGATTTTCGGATTGAGATTGCTTGAGTTTACTTGGTGGCATCGGCTAAGTAGTCGTAGGGTGCGACTCCATGAACAACCCCTAACGCACCATATCGACAATCTCACAGATCCGCACCTGTGCGATCGAGAGGCCATGTAAACAAACCCAACACTTATTTTCTAGCCAAACTTTGTAAAAATGGTATTATTTTAGAGTTTCGGTAATTCCTTTCCCTATCAATAACCGCACGTTGGTCTAAAATCTCCTCAGCGACCAGAAAGGCGATATGGGCGATCGACTTTCACGAAAAAACTGCGGTAATCCAAAAGTATATTGGTACAAATGGTATAAATCCATCTTGATATTAATGAGAGTTGTTTGAGGTTTTTCCTAGGGTGACTAATTCGGTTTATTAACACAAAAGTGACCACTTTAACCATAAAATTTAAATTGGTATGTTAAGATGACGCAAGCCCTTAGCATACTTGATTTCAATTATGGCTGAAAAATTAATAGTTAGAAACTTTGCTGGCATCAAGGATTTGGAGATTGAAATCAAACGAATAAATATACTTATTGGCCCTCAAGCCAGCGGTAAAAGCGTTTGCGCTAAACTCCTTTTTTATTTTAAGAACTTCGTATGGGAAATTTTATCGGTTGTAGATAATGAGCAGACAAAACGCAATCTAGATTCAAACTATTCCAAGAGGTTTGAGGAATATTTTCCTCCTGATTGTTGGGGAAAAGAACATTTTTTCATCAGGTATGAAATTTCCAATGTTTTTATAGAAGTTAGGAGAAAACAGGATACCAAAGGTAGAATTTCCCTCAGCTATTCAGATTTTTTCAAGAAAGAATTGGCAGACCTACGAAATTTCGTAAAAAAAGGAAGAGGAAAAAGCTTGGATTGGAGTTATATTGTTCATTCATTTTTTGAAGAAGAAAAATTAAAAAATCACTTAGTAGAAAGTTTAGGCAGATCCATTGGTCGAGAGGCAGCCTTCAATCAGCTTTTTATTCCTGCTGGCCGCTCATTTTTCTCTAATCTTCAAAGCAATATTTTTTCTATTATCTCAAGTAATAATACCTTAGATCCATTTCTAATATCGTTTGGCTCAACATACGAAGGGATAAAAAATTTGCGTATACAATATGATCTTGAAGATAAATATACAAAAGACATACTAGAGGAAATAAACAGGCTCATAGAGCAGTCTTTATGCGGTAAGCATATACAGGAAAAAGGCAAAGATTTTCTGGAGGCCGCAGATGGAAGACGCATGAATATTGTCAACTCATCTTCCGGTCAACAGGAAACATTACCTCTGACAATTATTCTAGCGGCACTACCTTTTCTAGCTTCCCCTCCTGTCGGTCAGACAGTGTATATTGAGGAGCCGGAAGCGCATTTATTTCCAAGCGCACAGCGTAATATTGTCGAGTTGATCGCTACTGTCTTTAATTCTCGCAAAGAGCAACTTCAATTCTTTATAACTACCCATAGTCCTTATGTCCTGACAGCACTTAATAATCTGCTCCAGGCTGGGCTTCTTTATGAAGAGTCCAGCGAAGATATACAACATCAACTAGAAGAGATTGTATCTAGATACAAATCATTAGATGTTGACGATCTCTCAGCCTATGTTTTGAGCGATGGAAAATGCAATAGTATTGTGTGTCCTGATACTGGGTTGATTGATGCGCGAGTGATTGATTCTGTTTCTGATGAACTAGCTATTGAATTCGATCAACTTCTCAACTTAGTTTGAATCGTATATGAAAAGTCTTCCAGAGTGTGAGGAACATAGAGCCGACACCAAGATTGTCTTGCAGGAAAACAAAAGTAAAATAACGTTCCTCAACCCGAATCAAGACAAAATATTAAAAATTAAGGTTGATGGCTGCGTTATTAGTGACAATGAGACTTTGCGTTGCGACTACGCACTCATTCCTTCTGATGCAGTAGAAATATATGTAGAGTTGAAAGGAAGCGATATTGCACAGGCGGTTAAACAAATAGAATCAACTATTAAATTACTTTCGACAAATCCCCAAAAGATTAAGAAGCTATGTTTTGTCGTGTCTACACGTGTGCCAAAACAGACAACAAGTATACAACAGCTACAAAGTCAGTTTAAGAAAAAATTTAATGCTAGTTTCCGAATCAAGAATATTCAAGATGAGTATGATTTAAGTACGCCCATAAGCTAAGCTAACGAGAACTTTGATATGACGAACATACAAAACTTTAGCAGAAAAGGAGTCAGCGGACGATCGCCCTGCCTCAACAACATTTTAGTTCGTATTTATTATAATTAATTCTGACATCTACCTTAAGAAATATCTTTTCGGGACTTCCACAACACATCCCACCACTCGCAAAATATACTAAGGATCGGTGCGCAGTGCACACCCTACAAAAACTCTTGTTTAAATCCTATTATGTATTGCTTAATTCTTTGATCCCCGCAATGATCCGCCTTTTTTCCCTCAGAATTGTGCGATGTTTAGCCAGAAATTAACATTGATTTAAACTTTAATGGAGGCATAAACAAGCTAGAATTCAATAGTTTGCGTGGAAGACATCGAGTTTAAATACAAAATGTCACAAATAACAAATTAATATCGATCGCACTTATCGATCGCACTTTACAAAACAACCAAAATTCAGGAGTCAATCGCTGATGATGCTAGGAACAACCGAGATCCCGCAATTAAAGCCGCTTTCCGACTCAGAACTACACAAAATGAACGCCTACTGGCGGGCGGCAAACTACCTATCCGTCGGACAAATCTATCTCCTCGACAACCCGCTACTCAAAGAACCCCTCAAAATCGAACACGTCAAACCCAGACTCCTCGGACATTGGGGCACCACTCCAGGCCTAAACTTCATCTACGTTCACCTCAACCGCATCATCAAAGCGCAAGACTTAAACGCTATCTACATCGCAGGCCCGGGACACGGCGGGCCGGGCTTGGTGGCCAACACTTACTTAGAAGGAACTTACACCGAATATTACGCGCATATTTCCCAAGATAAAGAGGGGATGAGACGGCTGTTCAAACAGTTTTCCTTTCCCGGCGGTATTCCCAGCCACGTCGCGCCGGAAACTCCGGGATCGATTCACGAAGGCGGGGAACTCGGCTACGCCCTAGTCCACGCTTACGGGGCGGCCTTCGATAACCCCGATTTAATCGTGGCGGCCGTTGTCGGTGACGGGGAAGCGGAAACTGGCCCGCTGGCTGCTAGCTGGCATTCTAACAAGTTTCTCAACCCGGTTCGGGATGGGGCCGTGTTGCCGATTTTGCACTTGAACGGCTACAAAATTGCCAATCCGACGGTGTTGGCCCGCATTCCGCAGGAGGAATTGGAAAGTTTGATGGTCGGTTACGGCTACAAACCTTATTGGGTGGAAGGTTCAGACCCGGAAACCATGCACCAGTTGATGGCTGCAACTATGGATACAGTCATTGGCGAAATTAAGGCGATTCAGGAAAAAGCCCGGACAGAGGGATATTCCGGCCGTCCCCAGTGGCCGATGATTGTGATGAAGACTCCCAAAGGCTGGACGGGGCCGAAGGAAGTTGACGGGAAGAAAACTGAGGATTATTGGCGATCGCACCAAGTCCCATTAGCTGAAATGGCTTCTCAGCCGGGACACGTCCAACTCCTGGAGGATTGGATGAAAAGCTACAAGCCCGAAGAACTCTTCGACGACAAGGGCAAACTAATTGCAGAATTGGCGGAACTCGCGCCCAAGGGCGATCGGCGGATGGGGGCAAATCCGCACGCTAACGGCGGCATCTTGCTAAAAGACTTAAAAATGCCAAAATTTGAGGACTACGCCGTAGACGTGCCAAAACCAGCCACTGTGATGGCCGAAGCCACCCGCGTCACTGGTCGTTTCCTGCGGGATGTGATGAAACTCAATCAGGAGAACCAGAATTTCCGCATTGTCGGGCCTGACGAAACTGCATCAAACCGCCTCGATCCGGTGTTTGAAGTGACAGACCGGGTGTGGGCGGGCGAAATTTTGCCGGAGGACGATCGCATCTCTCCCGATGGCCGAGTGATGGAAGTCCTCAGCGAACATATGTGTCAGGGATGGCTGGAAGGCTATTTGCTGACGGGACGCCACGGCTTTTTCTCCTGTTACGAGGCTTTTATTCACATCATTGATTCGATGTTCAACCAACACGCCAAGTGGTTGAAAACTACTCGCGATATTCCTTGGCGCAGACCGATCGCCTCTCTGAATTACTTATTAACTTCTCACGTTTGGCGGCAAGATCACAACGGTTTTTCTCACCAAGATCCGGGCTTTATCGACCACGTAATTAACAAGAAAGCGGAAGTTGTGCGGATTTATTTGCCGCCGGATGCGAACACTTTGCTGTCTGTTACCGATCACTGTCTCCGCAGCCGCCACTATGTCAACGTGATTATTGCAGGGAAGCAGCCGGCATTGCAGTATTTGGATATGGATGCTGCGGTTAAACACTGCACTGCGGGTATCGGTATTTGGGAGTGGGCTAGCAACGATAAAGGTTACGAACCGGATGTGGTGATGGCTTGCGCGGGTGATGTTCCGACGCTGGAAACTTTGGCTGCTGTTGACATTCTCCGCCAACATTATCCCGAGTTAAAAGTGCGGGTGGTGAATGTGGTGGATTTGATGACGCTTCAGCCTTCGACAGAACATCCCCACGGTTTGTCTGACAAAGATTTTGATGCTTTGTTCACGAAAGATAAGCCAGTGATTTTTGCTTTTCACGGCTATCCTTGGCTGATTCACCGGTTGACTTACCGCCGGACAAATCACCCGAATATTCACGTGCGCGGTTACAAGGAAGAGGGCACGACTACGACGCCGTTTGATATGGTGGTAATTAATGACCTCGATCGATTCCATTTGGTTGGTGATGTACTCGATCGCGTGCCGAAACTCGGTTATGCTGCTGCTTATGGGAAACAAGCTATCCGCGACAAGCTGATCGAACACAGGCAATACATTACCGAACACGGCGATGATATGCCGGAAATCCGCGACTGGAAGTGGCCGCACGGTGGCGCGGTTTCGTCGGAAGCGCCGAAGGAAACGAAAGAGCCCGAGGTAGGAGAACAAACCGTGCGATCGGGTGCACCGGGCTAGCGATATTCTGGGTAGGGACACGGCAATGCCGTGTCCGGCACAGGATCGTGGATTAGGACACCGTAATGCCGTGTCCCTACGGGATTCCATTTGTTTTAGAATAAATCTGCCGTAATTCAGGATTTAGATATCCAAAAGGGATTGGTCATGCTTAAAGAAATAGAAATCCAAAATTTTAGGTGCTTTGAGCAAATCAAAATTTCTGGGTTTGAAAGAGTCAATTTAATCGGCGGTAAAAACAATGCAGGCAAGACAGCCCTGCTAGAAGCACTTGTTCTCTATGTTGCTCCCAAAGCGAGTAGTATAGAAATACTAAGAGAGCTAAGAAGGGAGTCATTAGAAGCCCTAAAAGCTATGCCTAAGAGAGCCTGGGATAACTTTTTTTATTTGTTCGATAAAGATAAACATATAGTAATTATTGGAAAAATTGAGAATTATCAAACTTATAGAGTAGAAATAGTTATAGAGTCGATCTTCAATAAATTCAAAAACACCGTAATTGATATGATTGCTAGTCAAGGTATAATAGATGCTTTACCGAAAGACAAGGCAGGTGTATCTGTAATAACTATTAAGGTAATAATAAACGAAAAAGAAGCTGTCCAGTCATCTTTAATAGCTAGTTCAAGTGGTTTAATAAATAGTGATAGAATTTTTATTGAAGATGAGGCTGACGAAGTAGCAATCATTCCCTCCTTTATCAGAATTTCTGGAAAAGAACTCACGGCAGCCTACGACCGCGCCCGTTTGGATGATAAAGATAGTGAAGTTTTAAAAGCTTTTCAAGTTATCGATCCGGCTATCGAATCAGTAGAAAGCTTTTCAATTGGTGAACCCACGCTGTACTTGAGAAAAAAAGGAGAAAAGCGTTTGCCTCTTCCATTATTCGGAGATGCAATTAACCGAGTTGCAGACATAATCTTGAAACTGGTAAACAGCGAACATAAAATCCTGCTAATCGATGAAATAGAGAATGGCATACACTATACAAACCAGCGGGAGTTTTGGAGAATTTTATTTCGCTTGGCGGTGGAACTGGATACCCAGATTTTTGCCACAACGCACAGTTTAGAGATGCTTCAAGCATTTGCTGATGTTGGTTTAGAAACCAATCAGGAATGTAGCAGCGCATATTTTGAACTAGCCAAGAAACCGAAAACCGATCAAGTAATCGGAATCCGGCGCGATTTGGAAACCTTGAATTACGCACTAGAGCATCAAAAAGGAGTGAGAGGTGAGTAATATTGTCATAGTAGAAAGTAAAAATGATGCAATTTTTATGCAGGCAATGGTTGAGAAACTAAACTGCGATATCCAGGTAGAAAAACCTATTTATATAGATAATTATGAACGTTTGGAAGGATTGAGCGCAACAAAATTAATTACTACTTTAAAAGCTTTAGAAGCCGACCTTCAAAAAAGAGATATAGAAAAAATTGGGATTATTATTGATATTGACAACTATTCCGAGCCAGATCGGTTAGAATGGGTAAATAAATGTATACAACAGGTGTTTAAATCTGAAACATTGTCAAGCACTAAACAATTTATCGATATTTGTGGAGATAATGGAACCAAGGCAAAATTGGCTTGTTACTTTACAAATTTTGAAGGTAAAGGCGAACTGGAAACGCTTTTAAAGGGAATAAAAACTCAAGAATCTCCTCATGCTGATTGTTTGGATAGTTGGAAAACTTGCATAGAAAGCAAGGGAAAGAAAATCAAGCAGAAAGATTTTGATAAATTCTGGGTTAACACCTATCTGAGGTTTGATACTTGCTCAAAGCAGGATCAGAAACAAGCTGGCAGAAAATGCAGTATGTATGAGTTTGATTATGTTATGGAACACAAAAAAGATATTTGGGATTGGGATAATCCTGCTCTCAATGATTTGAAGGAGTTTTTTAAACTCTTTTGCTAACATAGTAAAATTCACACACAATTAACTAAATCATGAGCTTAAAAATCTACTTTGTACGACACGGTGAAACGACTTACAGCAAAACAGGCGGTTTCTGCGGCGCTATCGACCCAGAATTAACGCCCGAAGGTTCTCAAATGGCAGAACAGTTTGCTGCTACTTACGCAAAATTGCCTTGGGATGCTGTTTATGTCAGTCCGATGAAACGCACAATTGCTACTGCAAAACCTTTGTGCGATGCTGTGGGAATTGAAATGCAGCTTCGCGACGGACTGAGGGAGATTAATTACGGCGAGTGGGAAGGCAAAACAGTAGAATTAGTCAAAAAAGAATACGAAGATGATTATATTAACTGGCTGACTGAACCTGCTTGGAATGCACCGAATGGCGGCGAAACTTCCGTGGAAATTGCTAGCCGCTCGTCCTTAGTTATCGCAGAAATTCAGGAAAAGTACAAGAGCGGTAATGTTTTGGTTGTCTCGCACAAGGCGACTATTAGAATTATTCTGTGCAGTCTCTTGGGGATTGATTTGGGACGTTATCGCTATCGCATTGCCGCTTTAGCAGCTTCTGTCAGTATCGTCAAGTTTGATGTTCGCGGGCCGCTGCTGGAGGTTTTGGGCGATCGATCGTACATGGATGAAAACCTCCGCAATTTACCCGGTACTTGAAATCGCGGGTAAGGTGCGGAGGCGCACCCTACAGTCTGCCACTAAATCGCACCGATGTAAGACAATCCTAAAATCGTACCCGTTCCCAAAATATGACCGAAGCAGAGACTTCCCACAAGTGCACCCAAGCTCAAACCGCCCAACGCACCCGATGAGGGCGCGGCTGGGCCTGTGTGAGGATTTTGGATGGTTGATTTGCCGATCGCAATAGCTAAAATATTGCAAAGAATCATAATCAAACCAGTCGTGGGGCTCCACTCTACGGTTCTGGCGACAGTGGCAAGTAAAATTGGTGTAAACATCGATCTGCTCCTTAAACTTTAGTAAATGAAAATCTGCACAGAAGATATATCAAAAAAATGCAACTGTTAGCTACAGATTGCATTAACAGTTAATTTTTCGACATTTTTCTTAATAATTTTCCCAGGATCTCAACATTTTTTAGTCCCCCTCTGCTGGGACGAAAGTTTGACAAAACGCGATTTCAATCGCCTAGCGATCGAAAGAATGAATCAACCGGACAGAATAAAGCATGAAAATACTGGTGTTAAATGCGGGTTCTAGCAGTCAAAAGAGCTGTCTTTACGAGTTAAAGGATGTCCTGCCCGATCGCCCGCCGCAACCCCTGTGGTCAGCGCAAATTGAGTGGAATCACCGCGAAGGTGTGGCCGAGTTGAATGTCGAAACTGCCTCGGGAACTGAACTTGAGGAAGAATTCACCTCAGACTCTCGCGAAGCCGGTATTTCTCGAATGCTGGAGACTCTGTGGCACGGTAAAACTCAAGTTATTAACAGTTTAAAGGAGATCGATATTGTCGGCCACCGCGTCGTACACGGCGGGCAAGACTATCAGCAAAGTACGTTGATTTCACCGGATGTCAAAGAGGCGATCGCCCGTTTATCTGTGTTTGCTCCCGTCCACAATCCCGTCAACCTCGAAGGCATCGAAGCCCTTGAAAAAAACCTCGGAAATGTGCCGCAAGTAGCTGTATTTGATACAGCTTTTCACGCGCAATTGCCGCCCGCTGCGTTTGTTTATCCCGGCCCCTACGAATGGCTGGAAAACGGGATTCGCCGCTACGGTTTTCACGGCATTAGCCATCAATATTGCGCTCGCAGGGCTGCTCAAATTCTGAACCGCGATTTGGCTGATTTGCGGCTGATTAGCTGTCATTTGGGCAACGGGTGTTCTTTGGCGGCGATTCGCGGGGGCGTGAGTGTTGACACGACGATGGGATTTACGCCTGTGGAAGGTTTGATGATGGGAAGTCGATCGGGTTCGATAGATCCTGGGATTATAATTCATTTGTTAAGGCGAGGGGATTTAACTTCGGAAAAATTAGATAATATTCTCAATCGAAATTCTGGTTTAAAAGGGATTTCTGGGGTATCTAGCGATATGCGGCAGATTGGAGAGGCGATCGCACAAAGTAATGAGAGATCTCAACTTGCATTAGATATTTACATCCACCGTTTGCGCGCGGGAATTGGGGCGATGCTGGCGAGTTTGGGAGGATTGGATGCTTTGATTTTTACGGCGGGAGTTGGGGAAAATTCGGCTGTTGTGCGGGCGGCCGCTTGCGAAGCTTTTGGATTTATGGATTTGAAATTGGATGGGGAAAAGAATCAAAACTCGCCAGTTGATGAAGATATTGCGGCAGTCGATTCAGCGGCGAGAGTTTTGTTAATTCACACGCAGGAAGACTGGGAAATTGCGCGAGAATGCTGGAAAATTTACTCGCATTTTCCCTAATTCCAGTTCTCCTAGCCCCCCTTTACAAGCAGGGTGGATTAATTGTCAAAAAAATAAACTAAGCTGATTCGGCTATTTGTCGATCCTACGTGAAGAATTTAACTGGTTTGTCTCGGTTAGAAAAACCGAAAAGCAACTTACCGATATTTTCAAGTTGGTTAACCATCAATCTTAAAGCTTGTGGAAGAGTATTCATACCACTCATCCGAGCCAAAAATACTAAAAATTGTCTGACCATTGCCAAAGCAAGCTGGTGCTTTGCCACCGCGATGAATACAGTTATCCTCCCCTCACCCGTTTCTCGGAATATAGCAGATTCAGTAAGATTGTTCGCAGAACAAACTGAGTGTGCGTCAGTTGTTTTTGTAAGTGGGTCTAATAGAATTTTGGTAACATTATGTTTTTGGATAAGCAAGCGTGTAACAATCTGGCTGCCTATCTTTTTTTAGTATAAGTGGTCTAAATCTTTACTCAATCTGGGTTTGGGGCGGGTTGTCACCCCCCCAGGGTTGATTTACGATCGCTTTGGAGATGCCAGATTGCGGAAGCAGGTAAATTGGGCGTCAAATAATAGTTTGATGATTCCTGTGGGGCCGTTTCTGTGTTTGGTAATAATTACTTCTGCAATTCCGCGATCGGGCGAATCAGGGTTGTAATATTCATCGCGGTAGAGCATAATTACTAAATCCGCGTCCTGCTCGATCGATCCGCTTTCGCGTAAATCCGACATCATGGGCCGCTTGTTTGTCCTCGCTTCGACACCCCGACTCAACTGAGATAAGGCAATAATCGGCACGTTGAGTTCGCGGGCTAAACCTTTAAGACTTCTGGTAATTCGAGATAGTTCTTGCACGCGGTTGTCGCTGCTACCTTCCATTAATTGCAGGTAATCTAGCAAGACTAATCCTAGGGTTCCGCCTTGTTCTGCTTGCAGGCGGCGGACTTTCGATCGTATTTCTGTGACGGTAATATTGGGAGTATCGTCAATAAATAGTGGTAGTTCTGATAAATTGCCAATGGCTGTACTGATTGGTTCCCATTCGTTTTGACTGATTCTACCCGATCGCAATCGGTTACTTTCTATTTTGGCTTCGCTGGACAGAATACGCTGCACTAGCTGTTCTTTCGACATTTCTAAGCTGAAAACGGCAACCGGCAATTTTTGCTGTCCGGCGGCGATGTGGTGGGCGATATTGGTACAAAAGGCCGTTTTGCCCATCGCCGGCCTGGCTGCAACGATGATTAAATCCGATCGCTGAAAGCCTCCTGTCATAGCATCTAAGTCATAGAAACCGCACGGAATACCGGGAAGTGTGAGGCCTTCATTGCGATTTTCTAGGTCTTGAAATGTTTGGTTTAATGTTTCGCCGATCGACACTAAATCCTGTTGCGGACGTTCTTGAGTTATGCTGAAAATTTCTTGTTCGGCGCGGTCTAAGACTGTTTCTAGCGGTGTTGCCGTTTCGTAACCTAATTGTACTATGTTGTTGCCAGCTTCGATTAATTTGCGGCGCTGATATTTGTCTTCAACTAAAACTGCATATTGGTCGATGTTGACTGCGGAAACTGTGCGATCGACTAATTGTGCTAATTTAGTTAGTCCTCCTACTTGCTCTAACTGGTTGCGGTCGGTTAGCGCAGTTGTTACCGTCATTAGATCCGTAGGTTGACCATGTAAAAATAGCCCTAATGCCGATCGATAAATGACTTGATGAGCGGTGATGGCAAAAAACTCCGGCCGCAGCAGTTCGGCAATTCGGGAAATAGCTTCGGGGTCAATTAAAATCCCGCCCAAAATTGCTTCTTCTGCCTCTATATTTGTCGGCATCAAATCGCTCATTAGTCAATAGTCCTCAGTCAGTCAATTTTAGATTTTAGATTTTAGATTTTAGATTTTAGGTTTTAGATTTTAGGTTTTAGATTTTAGGTTTTAGATTTTAGATTTACTCTACAGATGAATCTGGGAGCTTGAACAAGATCCGACAATTTTAGGTTCGACCCTCAGGAGCGTCGGGGCTTGTGTCCGTTTTTCCGGCGGGGTCATTAGTTATTATCAGTGTAAGCTTTTGTAGGAGTGCGATCTGTCGCGAGCTCGCGTTTATACCAGACTCACGCTCTCTCGATCTCGCACTCCTGAAAAAATGCTTCTTCTTACTCTCTGCAGAGATGCTCCGTTCTCAATCTGCAAGTTAGCGTTACTGAGTCCTTACTTAGCAGTGCTTAGTTGTTAGCTAATGACTAATGACTAACAACTAATGACTGATGACTGATGAATGATGACTCTTAATTACATCGGAACAACTTGAATATCAACTTCGGCGATCACTTCTGCGTGTAGTTTGATTTCAGCTTTGTATGTACCAGTTTGGCGAATTTCGGGCAGAGTGATGCCGCGCCGATCGACTTCTTGACTGGTAGAGTTGAAAATCAGTTCTGCTACTTCTTGGTTGGTAACAGTACCAAAAATCGCGTCTGCTTCGCCGACTTGCTTGGAGATAATGAAAGGCCCGGCCGATTCCAGGGCGGTTTTGCGGACTTCAGCTTGCTGCTTGAGCTCTAGCTGGCGCAGTCTTTCTTCTTCACGGCGGCGCTCTGCTTGCTTGAGAATGCCCGGAGTGGCTCTAAATCCCATTCCTTGGGGTACTAGGTAGTTGCGGGCGTAGCCCGGGGCTACTTCTACTACGTCGCCAGCTTTGCCGAGTTTGCTGACATCTTTATTTAAAACTAATTGAACGCGCTTGGCCATGATCGTGGGTTGTGGGGTTTTAACTGCAACTTTTTATAATAGCGAAGTTTGAGGGGCGATCGCAAGGAAGTTCGGCAACGGATTTTGTAGCGGATGTAACGGATTTAACGGATTTAACGGATGGATGTTGAGATTAGAGGTTCGAGATTCTAGGTTCGACGGAAGAAACAGGGATAATATTTTTAACGGGCAAATTCAGTTGGAAATTACGCCAAACGGGGCTGCTGTAATGAGCCAAATCAACTACCGTGCAATGTCTTACCGAGAACTCAGGCTTTATTTTTCAGGCGCTGGGCGACGATCGATCGCGTTACAGTAGCAACTAACTCAGTCGGATCGATCGGCTTGGCTAAGTGTTTGTCAAATCCTGCTTGCAAAACTTGGCGCTGGTTCCCTTCTCCAGCATAGGCGGTTAAGGCGATCGCCAACAACTGCCGATACTCAGGCGCAAGCTGAGTGCGGATGCGATTTATCAACATATACCCGTCCATCTGCGGCATTCCGATGTCGCTGACGAGCAAATCCGGTGCAGTTTGTTCGATCGACTCTAGCGCCTCAGCACCAGATGACAGGGAAATCACCTCTGCACCCGCTTCCTCAAGCACGAAAGCGACAAAATCTCGCGAGTCGAGTTCATCATCTACCACCAAAATTCTCAATCCAGCTAGCGGCAAGGATGAGATATCGGGACTAGCAGCCCAATGACGTTCTTTTTCCTCATACCTTCTAGAATCATCATTTAAAAGCGGTAATCTCACCGTAAACGTCGCTCCTTTACCTTCTCCGGCACTTTCTGCAAACACCGTTCCGCCGTGAAGTTCGATCAGTTGGCGGACGATCGCCAATCCCAATCCCAAGCCGCCAAATTTGCGAGTTGTAGCGCCATCTTCTTGCCGGAAATGGTCAAAAACATAAGGCAAGAAATCGGGAATAATACCTTTACCAGTGTCCGTGACTTCAATTTGAGCTTGGTCTTCGATTTG
This sequence comes from Microcoleus sp. BROC3, assembly GCF_036702515.1. Taxonomy (NCBI): domain Bacteria; kingdom Bacillati; phylum Cyanobacteriota; class Cyanophyceae; order Oscillatoriales; family Microcoleaceae; genus Microcoleus; species Microcoleus sp. BROC3. The sequence goes on along the minus strand of NZ_JAUBTQ010000002.1, from coordinate 55,339 downwards.
CGCTAATCGAACTTCTACTCTACCGCCTTTGGGAGTGAATTTTACCGCGTTTGATAACAAATTCCACACAATTTGCTGCAAGCGACTTGTATCGCCTACAACTTTCCCCACATCGGGATTTAAGATTATTTGGATTTCAATGTTTTTGGCTTCGGCTGCTAATTGCACCGTTTCCGCCGCAGACGGAATAATGGTTGCCAGATTCACCGGAGCAACATTTAATGTGAGTTTCCCTTGCAGAATCCGAGACACGTCAAGCAAGTCTTCTATTAATTGCGATTGCAGTCTGGCGTTACGCTCGATCGTCTCAAAAGCCTTGGCGGCTTGAGGCCTGTTCAGCTTGCCGCCGACGAGCAGTTGCGACCAGCCTAAAATCGGATTTAAGGGCGATCGCAACTCGTGAGAAAGCACCGCCAGAAACTCGTCTTTAATGCGGTTAGCTCGCTCAGCTTCCGCGCGGGCAGTTTGTTCTAATTGGAGAACCATATCGCGCTCAGTTTCCACTTGTTTGCGCTCTGTAATGTCGATAACAGAGCCGATATAACCCTCAAATTGTCCCCTTTCGGAAAATCTGGGAGCAGCCGCATCTATCACCCAAGAATATCCGCCATCCTTGCGCCGGAGGCGAAATTCTACGCGGTACGGTTCCTGGCGTTCGTTGGCGGTCAAGAACGCATTTTTGGCCTTTTCTCGGTCTTCTGGATGCGCCGCGTTTACCCAACCCAATCCCAAACCTGTTTCCTCACTTTGACCTGTGAATTCATACCAGCTTTCGCTCAAGAAACTGCAATAGCCTGTGGAGTCTGTTACCCATACCATAAAGGGAGCGTTGTTAGCCATATTGCGGAATCGTTCTTCGCTTTCTTGCATCGCTGCTTCGGCTTGTTTGCGTTCTGTGATATCCCGACAGACAATCACTCCGCCTTTGATTTCGCTGCTAGCATCAACTACTGGATAACCGCTGATACTGATCCAGCGTTCTGCGGAATCTTCGCGGCGGACAAATACCTCTACATCATTGACATATTCACCTTTGATTGCTCTGGCTAGAGGTAGTTCAGCGTCGGGGAAGAGAGTGTTTTTGTCTGCCAAAAATAGCCCGTAAGTGATCGACCATTCCTCAGAAGATTTTTCATTCGATAGCTGACCGAATATCCGCACGGCGGCTCTGTTAAACAGCACAAACTCCCCTTGTTGGTTGGCCAAAATCAAGCCATCACCAATGCTGTCAATAATTACTTGCAGTAACTTAGTTTGTTCTTCCCGGGCGACTTCTCCTCGTTTGCGATTTGTGATGTCGCTGGAGATGCCAATCAGGCCGATGACTTCTCCCGCCTGATTGCGGTAGGGAGCTTTCATTGTCACAAATGTCCGAATGCCATCGGGAGATTCTTCGACGACTTCTGTTTGTCCGGATTCCATAATGCGCCGATCGTTTTCGGTGACTGTGGCTCCAAGTTCTGCTATTGGGTATAAATCGCGATCGCGCCGGCCAATTACTTCAGCAGCAGGTTTGTCCAGTACGTCCAGCGTGGCTGGATTTGCATAAATAATCCGTCCTTCTCGATCTTTGACAAAAATTGGCGTGGGCGCTGACTCGTTAATCAGATTCAAAATCGCATTTTTTTGCCGCAGTTCTTCTTCAGTGCGTTTGCGATCGCTAATATCGCTCCAATAAGCCGTAAGTCCTTCGGCCGCAGGATAGGCGCTCACTTCTATATATATCTGGAGCGACGGGGAAAACTCTTCAAATTTGACAGAAACTTGCTCGTTAACGACTCGATGAAATTCTTGATATACCATCGAATTGGATTCTCCCGGGGCGGGAAATACCTCCCAGATCGATCGACCTAACAAGTCGTTTCTCGATCGAGAAAGCAGTTTTTCAGCAGTTGCATTAACGTAGGTATAGCGCCATTGTGAATCGAGCGCCATAAAGGCATCGGTAATACTTTCTAGAATATTGCTGACTTGCTGGGAGGCCGCTTGCACGGCGAGTTCAGCGTTTTTGCGCTCGGTGATGATTTCGCAAAAAATCATGCTGCCGCCAATCTCGTTGGTGTTGGTTCGCCAAGGGTGAATTTCCCAGCGCACCCAGTCGATCGAGCCATCAGGGCGGGGTAACCGATCTTCTTGGCAGATTTCGTCTGCTCCCGCCAGACAGCGCTGGTGGATTTGTTTGAAACGATCCGGCAAATCCGGAAAGATGTCGTAGTGCGATCGACCTACAATGTTTTGAGTGCCGAGCCCGTAACTTGCCAGCCAGCGGTCGCTCACCAGCATATACCGCATCTGGCGGTCAAACATCGCCACCCCCGCAGGCGAATGTTTTACGAACAGCCGCAGTTGCTCTTCCTGTTGCCGCAAAAGATTCTCCGACTGTTTGCGAGCGCTGATGTCTTTGAAAAGTACGGCGACTTTGCGGCTGTGCGGCTCAGGAGTGCGGAACGCCGAAACCTCAAACCAGCGGTTCATGGCTTCCGAGCCATGCTCAAAGCGCAAGGGTTCCCCCGTGAGTGCGACTTTGCCGTACACCTCAAACCAATAATTTTCGTGCTCTGGAACGAGCTGTCGCATCGTTTTCCCCGTAGCTTGTACGAGTCCGGTTTGTTTCTCAAAGGCCGGATTGATTTCTAAAAAGCGGTAATCGATCGGCTTTTCGTTTTCGTCAAACAGCATTTCTATGACGCAAAAGCCTTCGTCTAGCGACTCAAACAAAGTGCGGTAGCGTTCCTCGGAACGGCGCAAAGCAGCAATAGCTTGTTTGCGCTCGCTAATATCCATAAACGCCGCCACACAGCCGCGAACTGCGCCTTGTTCGTCAAATAACGGCACCGCATTCACCAACCAATCAAAGGCCGCGCCGTCCTCGCGCACCATTTGAATTTCCATATCTCGCACTGCGACGCCGGAAGCCACGGCTAGTTGCATGGGGAGTTGTTCTCCCGGAATTTGCTCTCCGTTGCGGAGTCGTCTAAACGGAAGGACTGCGGCTCGCTCTCCGGTTCCAGAAACATTGGTATCGGGCAGCACTTTCAACATCGACTGGGCAAACCGATTAGCGCGAATTACTTGACACTGTGGGTCGTCGGCGATCGTAATACCGACGGGTACAGCATCAAGTATCGATTGCAGTTCATTAACTCGCCGCTCTAGTTCTTGGTTGAGCCGTTGAATTTCTTTTTTGGTAGCTTTGCGTTCGGTGATTTCATGCACCGTCACATTCACGCCCAGGACGCGATCGTCCTCGGCCCTCAGCGGATAGAGACTCAACAGCCAATCCTGTTCTAGTCCTGGCTGTGCTGTGTTCGTCCTGCGAACTTCGAGCTGTTTGAGAGGAACTTTAGTTTCAATAACTTGTCGGTAAAGCGGCTCTAAATCATCTGCCATTTCGGGCAAGATTTCGCGCCATGTTTTGCCGATATGGGCGGCGGCTGGAACTCGGTTAATTTCTGCTAGGCGATCGTTGAGGCGGACAAACCGCAACTCGGTATCGATAAAGCAAAGTCCGACCGGCGCGCTAGCATAAATCGCCTCGATTTCTGCTAGTTGTTGCTGCACAGTTTGCGCTTGTTCAATAAAAGCAGCCCGAGCTGCTTTTTCCTCAGTCACATCTTGAAAATAAACGGCAAGTCCCGAGGCGATCGGATAGGCTCGTACCGCATACCAAGCATTGAGCGGCGGATAAAAAGATTCAAAACTAACCGTAACTTGGAATGTCGCGGCGTGGCGATATTCCTTTTCAAACAAACTGCCCACAGATTCTGGAAACTCTTCCCAAATGGTGTTGCCAATCACCTCTTGCGGGAGTCGATTCAGCCACCGCGCCGCTTGCAAATTGAGGTAGGTAAATCGCCAGTCTCGATCCAAAGCAAAGAACCCATCCGAAATACTTTCGAGGGTGTCTGACAGTTGTTGGGCGGGCGCGTGAGTCAAGGCTTGTGGCTGAGGTTGAGCGAGCTCGGTGAAGGTTGTTACTACCGCATAGGGAGTCGATCGATCTCCCTGAAATAAAGGTTGAGAATTGAGCGTCAACCAAATCAATTCTCCCTGTGGCCGATAAAAGCGCGTGATGACATTTGAGGATGGTCTCCCTGTTTGCAGCGCCACCATCGCCGGATGCGTCTCGCCGGGAAAATCCGACCCCTCTCCACCCACAGTCTGCCACAGACTATTTATGGAAGTGCAGCCCTGCATCTGTTGTGCTGTCATCCCCAACAGCTTCTGGGCGTGAAAATTGCACCCCTGAATGCTACCATCTGCCAATTGCAGAACCATCCCTATATCTGCGGGCAAAGGCGCGGCTGGGTAGAACGTTTTGTTAGAATTCGTTGAAACAGAGGGGTCGATTTTCGGTTGGGGTTCAGTATTGCCTGGATTTTGCATCGGTTTCTAACAACGCTCATTTTACTTTTGGCCAAGCCAATCGCGCTCATCAATGAATAGAGAAATAATTCAAAGGAAGTTTTGATTTAATCAGGGTGACAATTCAAACCTCAGAGGGATGTCGGTCGTCCTGCTGGAATATCAAGCTCTAGACAATTTATTTTATATGAGACTCCCACCTCTTAACAAGTTGCGAGAATCAGCACGGGCGACGGGCAATTTTCTGGCTGTTGCAAATGCGATCGAGTAGGGAAAAACTACCATACTGAAGATATGTCAACTAAAGTGGTGCGCTTTCTATCAATACCGAAACCGTGCGAAAGCTCCGCCCCAATCAATTATGGCTCGATCTAGCGATCTTTATTGTTGGTAATGCTCAAAATCGGTCTTTCATGTCGCGCAATCGAGCGAAAGTTTGCAGTGGATCGCGGGTGTTGGCGGCTGATTGGAGGTTGGGACAATCCCAGCGCAAAAATGGGTTTGTGCTTTTTTCGATGCCGATCGATGATGGTATTGTAGGTTGCGATCGGCTGCGCGCTTCCTTGACTTCGGCGAAGCGGTGCTGTAAATCGGGATTGTCGCCATCCACACTCAAGGCAAATTGCAGGTTGTTCAGCGTGTATTCGTGGGCGCACCAAACTCTGGTATTGTCTGGCAAGTTTCGCAGTTGCCCCAGAGAGGCTAACATTTGGGCGGGAGTGCCTTCTTTCAGCCTGCCGCAGCCTCCTGCAAATAAGGTGTCGCCGCAGAACAATTCGCCGGTTTCGCCTGGGTTGCTGGGGGGGAAATAGTAGGCGATGTGAGCTTTTGTGTGACCGGGTACGAAGAAGATTTCGGCGGTTCTGTTGGCGAAAGAAACTCGATCGCCCGCTTGTAAAAACACTTGCTGTCCCGGAATTCTGCCTCGGTCTTCTGCGCCGCCGTAAACTTTAATGTTGGGAAAGCGATCGATCAGTTCCTGATTGCCACCTATGTGGTCGTTGTGGTGGTGGGTATTGAAAATTGCGGTTAATTCGGCTCCGAGCGATCGCAGTTGCTCTAATACTGGCTGCGATCGCGCTGGATCGACGACGGCTGCTGTGCGGCGATCGGGGTCGTGCAGCAAGAAAATGTAGTTGTCGGACAGTACCGGAAGCCGATAAACCTGCATAGAAAACTGCCTCTCAACAGTAATTTTTTACTTACAATCAATGAATGTAAACGCTGAGCTAGTTCGTCAAGAACTGCAAACTGCTATGATTATTCTGACATAAAAGCGCGAGCGACTTATGCGAACTTCTCAAAACAAATCGAACTTAACAATTTTTCAAATGGTCGATCGGATTGTAGTATCTGGCAAGATCGCTCGCCGGGAACATTTGGTTTTGACTTCTGCTATCCTGTCAGATGATAAAATTTCAGAGGAGGAGCGACATCAAATCAATCGGATATTTGATTATATCCAAATTGGTCGCATCAAGTTTATCGATTGAACTTGTAAATTCACCAGATAATCGACAGTTGCAGTTACAAAAAAAAGGCCTAATAAAATGAGTGCAGAAAAACAAACTATTTTGGTGACGGGCGGAGCTGGATATATTGGCTCTCACGCGGTATTAGCACTGAAAAACGCCGGTTACGGTGTGGTGATTTTGGATAATTTAGCTTACGGTCACCGAGATTTAGTAGAGCAGGTTTTGCAGGTGGAGTTTATAGTTGGCGATACGAGCGATCGCACTCTTCTCGATAACCTGTTTGCTACGCACAAAATTGATGCGGTAATGCACTTTTCTGCTTACGCTTACGTGGGCGAATCTGTTACCGACCCAGCTAAATATTACCGCAACAATGTTATCGGCACTATTACCCTTTTGGAAGCAATGCTCGCTGCTGACGTGAAGAAATTTGTGTTTTCTTCTACTTGCGCGACTTACGGCGTACCGCAGAAAATTCCGCTCACAGAAGACCACCCGCAAAATCCGATCAATCCCTACGGTGCTACTAAGTTAATGGTAGAACGGATTTTGTCGGATTTTGACGCTGCGTACGATTTCAAGTCTGTTTGTTTCCGCTATTTTAACGCGGCTGGGGCCGATCCGAACGGGTTGTTAGGAGAGGATCACAATCCCGAAACTCATTTGATTCCGCTGGTGTTGTTCGCTGCTTTGGGGAAACGAGATTCGATCGCGATTTTGGGTACGGATTACGATACTCCTGACGGTACTTGCATTCGGGATTACATTCACGTTAACGATTTGGCATCTGCTCACATTTTGGGATTAGAATATTTGTTAAATGGTGGCAAATCTGATTTCTTTAATTTGGGCAACGGCGGCGGGTTTTCGGTGAAAGAGGTGATAGAAACGGCTCGCCAAGTGACCGGAAAAGAGATTAAGGCGGTTGAGTGCGATCGGCGTCCGGGGGACCCGCCTGCTTTGGTTGGCAGCAGCGAGAAAGCCATCAAAGCCTTGGGTTGGTCTCCAGAATATCCCGACATAAAGAACATTATCTCCCATGCTTGGCAGTGGCATCAAAAGCGTCACAGTTAGCATAAAATCAAATAAAAAAAGTGCAAAAATTGAGTCGAAAAGAATGTTAAACAGTCACAAAGATTTTTGTTTTTGCACCTTAGCTTTTCGGAAAAAGTATCGCGAATTAGCCAAACAACTAGCCGCAGACTTAGAAACTCATTCTCTAGGGACGATGCTAGTTGTTTGTACTGACAACCCAAATGACTTTCAGAATTTGACGAATGTTTTCGCCTTTAAAAAAAGTCGCGAAGGTGTAGACTATTGTTATAACGATAAACGATTTGCACTAAAAAAAGCCTTAGAATTATGCCGAGTGGCAATCTTTGTGGATGCAGATACAAGAATCATAGGAAAAGTGCCGGAGAGAGAATGGATGTCAGGAATTACTTGTAAAGGGTTTATTCCCATTCTAGAACATCCACCAAATCAATCATTGCCGGGGAGAAAAGAGGCAATTCATAAATTAGCAAAAAAGCTAGAACTACCCTTGAAAAAGGTAAGTTTTGTTCAAGAAAATTTGTTTGTAATTGCGAGAGACAATGGGAAAGAAATTCAGTTTATTCAAGAATGGGGAAAAATTGGAAGATTTTTTGAAGTGCAAAAAGTCAAAACAAAAGACGGTAATCCAATTGGGTTAGCAACTGCTAAAGTTGGGTGGAATATTCGTAATGACGGGTGGCAGGAACTCGCTCAAATTATGGAGCATTCTTTGGCTCATTGGGACTGGCAAAAAAATCAAGTAAGAACCTTTTGGGATAAAGTTTGGGATAAATTGCATTTTGAGCATTGGCAATATCTCTATCGGTTATTAAAAACACAGTTAATTGCCTTATTAAATTTCAATTTTTACTATCGTTAGAGAAAAGATATGGATAGAGGATTTATCACCATTTTAATTGGATTGTACTCATTTCAAGACTGCATACATTTTCTAGCTTCAGTCAGGAAGTTTCACCGCGAACCAATTATTGTTTTAATAGATAGAGTCCCGCGATTTTTATATCCCTTACTTTTGGTGTTCGGAAATGTGAGATTGCAGGCGGCACCGAAACACGAAAATCCTGTTTTAGCGTCGCGGCTAGCTAAGCTGGCTTTGTACGGGGAATCTTTATTTGAGAAAACTATTTATATGGATTGTGATATTTGTTTGCTGTCGCCAATAGATGAGGTGTTTGATTTTCTTGATGGGGTGGATTTGTTGGTGACGGAAGATGTGCAGCCTGCGATTGCTAAAGCTGCAAATTTATTAAGAGTCAAGCAGGATATTCTGTCAACTTTGCAGTCTGTCGGGTTGCCACTAAATGAAAATAGCATTCAATACAATGGCGGATTTATCGCTTTTACGAAAAGCAGTAAAACTCAGGAATTGTTTATAAACTTTAAGAAATATTTCGAGATGGTAGTTTTACATCAAAATGTGCTACTACTAAAAGACCAGGGTGCTTTTGCGGCGGCTGTGGAATCTGTGAAACCGAAAATGACAACTTTGTCCCCGGTTTACAACTACTTGGATAAGTGGAAAGATGTTTATGCGATCGACAAACCTATTAAAGTAATGCACTGCACTTATCCTTACCGCCCTCAGTACGCGAAGAACGTGACGCGATCGATCTTTACTAGAATAGTCGATCGCATGGCTAAAATATTTTTACCAAATCAACTTAACAATCCCTGGCGTTTAAAATAAACTTTAGTAACGTATTCAAGATTTCAATATTATAGCAACCGCTGCCAATTACTGAACATCTCTCTCTCTCTCTTTCTTTCTTTCTTTCTTTCTCTCTGTGGCCTCTGCGCCCTCTGCGGTTGATTAAAAAAATATCATTCACAACAAATGAAATATAACTACTCTAGCTATTGTGCAACATTATACGAAAGAACTATATCAATACTTTAGGACTTACGCAAGGAATCATGTTTTATACTATCTGTACTGGTAAGGTGCGCAGTCCGCACCCTACAACTAGAGTCTGTGCGTAAGTGCGTAAGTCCTGTACTTGCAAAAAACCTCCCAATAATCAGCCATGAAAATCATTCATATTATTTGGTAATTAGTGCAGCAAAAGCGAGTAATTTATCTGGTTGTGGCACGGGGAATCGGCTGTAAACATTCAAAAAATTCGTTGTTTAAAATATTTTTAAATTTCTGGTAATAGGGTTTACTCAAAGATGCTAAAAAGCGTCAATGCTAACTTTTTAGCATTAGATTTAAACCAGGCTTTGCCCCTTGAAAAATAATTTGATTTACTTTTTTCCTGAGAAGTTGCCAAACACTTGCCCTCTGAGTAGGCCCAGATATTTTTAGAGTCTTTAGTGAAGCCGATCGCACTTATTTTATTCTCTGCCACAGTACGATTTCAAGGGGGAACAAATCACGTAAATGAACAGTTGCCCGACTGTTGAGCGAAACTATTCCAATAGCAAGGATATCTGGCAGTTGACTGCGTGAGAAATAAAATATGCAGGACTTATGCACGCTTCCCAAAAAAACGCGGTTTCTCCTTGTCACGTTCGAGCATATACGACCAAATTACGTCGTGAAGAACCCGGGTTTTTGCGTTCAGGACTGATATGGCGAAACGATCGACTTAAATCGTACTGCGCCCAGAATATACTTATATTTGCCAAGGGGGATATTTAACAACGAATCCTGTCTTGCAAAAAGATACCGCTCGAACTAACATTTTTCAGCTTTCCTTAATTCATCCGCAGCTTTATTTGCCAACAGCATCAGGAGCAACCAATTTTAGACAAGAAATCAAAGATGCTTTAGCCTTAAAATATCCGAAAGTTTGCCTCAAAAAAATATTGTTTGCTTTGCTACCCTTGACAAAACCTCGGTTAAGTAGGAAAATAAAGCAACTTTTTTTGAAAAAAATTACCAAGTGAAAGTTTCATTAGTGGTGAGCGATTTGTCGGGAGGAGGTGCAATTCGTGCTTTTCTCCTAGCTCAAGTTCTGATAGAGCTTAACTGCGAGGTAGAAGTTGTCGGATTTCAGTTTGGCAAGGAATTGTATGCTATTCCTCCGCAAGGCATCCCGGTATGTGCGATACCGGGGAAAAATTATCCGGGGTTTTTGATGGATGCTCAAAAAGTTTTGAAAAAAATAGATGGAGATATTATTTATGCAGTCAAACCTAAACCTACAAGCTTTGGTTTATCGCTGCTAAAAAAACTGGATACTCGCCGCCCTGTCATTTTAGATATAGATGACTGGGAACTTAGCTGGTGCGGCGGAGACGAGTGGAAATATCGCCCTTCTTTCAAACAACTTTATCGAGATCTTGCCAAAAAAAATGGTCAATTGAGAGAACCAGATCATCCGCTATATGTCAAGTGGATGGAAAGTTTAGTTTCTCGTGCTGATGCCGTCACCGTCGATACTGAGTTTTTAAAACAGCGTTTTGGGGGCGTATATTTGCCGAACGGCAAAGATACTAAAATGTTCGACCCCGCTAAATACAATCCTGAATTAAGCAGGCAGCGTTACGGCTTGTCCGGGTGTAGAATTCTGATGTTTCCCGGGGCACCGCGACCTCACAAAGGTGTTGAGGATGTTTTGATGGCACTCAAACAGTTAAATGAGCCCGATTTAAAATTAGCGATCGTCGGTGGGAGTCCTTATGATGATTATGATGATAAACTTGTGAAACAATGGGGGCGTTGGATTGTTAAACTGCCCAGGTTTCCAGTCGAGACGATGCCGTCCGTTGTAGCGGCGGCTCATGTTGTCGTTGTTCCTCAGCGAGAAACTCTCACAGCGGTGGCTCAGTTTCCGCTCAAGCTGACAGATGGCATGGCAATGGCTAAGCCTGTTTTGTCTACGCGAGTGGGAGATATTCCAGCAATTTTAGGGGGAACCGGTTATTTAGTCGAGCCGAGTTCTCCGGCTCAAATTTCCCAAAAAATTCAATGGATATTTCAAAATTTGACAGCCGCAAATTTGCAAGGAATGAAAGCTCGGGAAAGATGCGTGAAAAAATATAGCATTCAAGCAATGGCACCGATACTTTCAGATATAATTTCAGGTATACAGAGCTAACTTTCAAGCGACTGAATGGAGGAGGAAACACTGGTTGTAATTAAAGAATATTTTGAGATGCCGTACTGTTTAGCTGGGAATGCTTCATGTCTGCCAATAAGCTACTCCTAAAATTTGCCAGACGATATCCCGGCAGGATTCTGTTAACTGTGATGCTGGGCTTTTCTGGGGCTTTATTCAACGGTATCAGCACTACTCTGATTGTACCAGTGCTTTTAAGTTTTTTAGACGAAGCTATCGAGCTGCGCGGCGCTCCACCTGTAATTAAAACTTTGATGTATCCCTTTGAGGGAATGCCCCCAAATCAGCGTTTAATGTTGATAACAGTGGCGATTGTTCTGGCAATTATTTTAAAAAATGTTGCGAGTTATATTAATACTTTAGTAGCTACTTCTCTGACGCGATCTCTGACTTTTGATTTGCGAGAAGCAGGTTTGCGCTTGTTGTTAGAAGTAGATTTAGATTTTTATTCTAAAACTAAAGTCGGGGATTTAATTAATAGATTGGGCGGAGAGATTGGCCGGACTGCTGGTGCAGTTGGCACGGCGATCGGAATGTTTACTACCTCAATCACGGTTTTGGTGTTTGTGGGTTTGCTGCTTTCTATCTCGTGGAAATTGACGGTGACATCTACAGTTTTGCTGGCGTTAGTTGCTTGGACAAATCAATATATTATTAACCGTTCCAAGCATTTTGGACACCTGCTTTCTGAAATGTCGAAAGATTATTCGGTTAGAGTGCTCGAAACCATGACTGGGATTCGCCTGGTCAAGTCAACCGGGAACGAGGAAAGGGAGTATGAGCGGATCAAGCATTTAATTCACAGGCGAGAACAAGCGGATTTTCAGGCTCAGGTCAATTATGCGGCGATCGCTCCAATTAACGAAGTTGTTAATTTGATAGTTATTATTTTGATTGTATTTATAGGACGCACAATATTTGCGAATGAAGTAGAGTCGATTTCTACAGTTTTGTTGACATATTTATTGGTGCTTTTCCGGTTAATTCCTTTCATTTCTCAGTTGAATAGCGGGCGGAGTCAATTTGCTAATACCTCGGCTAGTGTAGAGGTGGTTAATGAGTTTTTGAGCTGTGATGACAAGCCGTTTATGCTAAACGGTTCTGTGCCGTATAATCATTTGCGATCGGGAATTCATTTTAATAAAATATCTTTTAGTTATCCCAATCACAAAAATTTAGTTCTTCAAGGAGTTGATTTATTTCTACCTCATGGCACTACTTTGGCTTTGGTAGGAGCCTCGGGTTCGGGCAAGTCAACTTTGGCAGATTTACTGCCGAGATTTTACGATCCTACTGAAGGTCATATCTCGATCGATGGCAGGGATTTGCGCGAATTTGAGCTAAAAAGTCTCCGACAAGCGATGGGTATTGTTAGCCAAGATACGTTTTTGTTTAATGCTTCTGTGCGCGAAAATATTGCTTACGCTAGGCCCCAAGCGAGTGAGGAAGAAATTGTGGAAGCGGCGAAGGGAGCGAATGCTTACGAGTTTATCCAACTGTTGCCGGAGGGGTTGGATACTCAAATTGGCGATCGGGGGGTGATATTATCGGGAGGGCAGCGTCAGAGAATTTCAATTGCTAGAGCTTTGCTGCAAAACCCGGAAATCTTAATTTTAGATGAGGCAACGAGTTCGCTGGATACGGTTTCGGAAAGGTACGTGCAAGCGGCGATCGAGAAATTGAGCTGCGATCGCACAACCTTGGTAATCGCCCACCGCCTCTCCACAGTCCAAAAAGCCCACAAAATCGCCGTGATCGATCGCGGACAAGTAGTAGAAATTGGCTCTCACGAAGAATTGCTAGCAAAAGGAGGTTACTACACTCGCTTGTATTCAGTGCAATTTGCCGAAGAAACCGCTCGCGATGAAGCTCTAATTAGAGGTTCTTACGAAATTCGCACTCGCTTGACTCCCATGATAGCTTACCTCAAATTGCTAGTAGATGAAATGGTAGACTCTCCCGAAGAAAGAGACGAGTTAATCAGAGAATCATTTCACTCGGCTGCTAATATTTTTACGACTTTAGAATTTATAGAAAATACTATTAAGCGTCAAGCTGTTAAAAAGTAGTCAGTTTGCAGTTGGTAGTTGTCATTAGTCATTAGTCAACAGTCTGCACAGTCAAAAATTACCAATCCCCAATTACTAACTACCAATTACCATGTCCAAATATTATGTGTTTTTTACCAGGAATATCTTACCACAACAAAATGTAGCGAGCTTAGTTCAAGTTGCGCACTCTGCCAATGCCGCAGCAAATCTCGGTTATCCAGCAGTTTTGGTATACCTCCGCAAAGGCTGGAGTGCTTTGAATCCGGTTGATTTGCTTTTTCCTTTTCAACCGAGGAAACCGGATGACAAACTTGCCAAAATTTACAATATTCAGGAAAATTTAAAAGTAGCAGATTTGCCCGTGCCTTGGCCGCTCGACATTTGGGATAACAAGTGGACGAGTGCGAGTACCATAGTATCAAAATACTATTTACCGATTCACCTGCTTAAATCCACTCAAATTGTCCATAGCCGGGACTGGAACTTTGTCAAAGCAGCAGTTAAAAACGGACTTCCCGCTATCTACGAACAGCACCACCATGAAAACAAGCAATTTGAATCAGAAATTGTCCGAAATCCTCTGTTTCAGATTTCCGTAACAGTTGCCGATACAGTGCGAGACAGCATGATTTTGAATGGGATGCCGCCGGAAAAAGTAATTACGCTGCACAACGGTTTTAACCATTTGTTTCTCGCGAGACAAACAGAAACTGCCCAGAATTGGCGACAGCAATTATTAGAAGATGACAGACAGCATTTAGCAGTTTATGCAGGCGGACTTTACCCGTTTAAAGGTGTCGATATGTTGGTGGATGTGGCTAAGGAATTGCCGCTGGTTCAATTTGCGATCGCGGGCGGTGATTCATCCCAAGTAACAGCATACCAGCAGTTAGCCAAATCCAAGCAAGTTAACAACATTAGATTTCTCGGCTACCTCCCTCAAAATCAACTTGCTAGCTTGCTGCAAGCAGCCGATGTTTTGACTCACCCGCACTGTTTGACAGAGGCCGCGACGTTCACATCTCCTTTAAAATTCTTTGATTACATGGCATCGGGAACTCCGATTGTAGCGACGGAGATTGCCTCTTTAATGGAATTTAAATCGGGAAATATAGCAGCAACTTGGTGCGAACCGGATAACCCGCACCATTTCGCGCAAAGCATTCGAGATTGTTTAACCAAATATCCGAGGAAAATCGAAGGTTATGCAGAAACATTGAATTTTGTCAAGCAATTTTCCTGGGAAAATAGGATACAGAAAATTATGGGTTATGTGGATGATCGAGTGCGATCGCAAATCATTCATTAATCCTCATCGGATAATTTGAATATCCTCCGGGGCGGGTTTTACTAACAATCATCGCCTAAAATTAATAATCTCATAAACCCGCCCCGCCCACACGCAAAAACCAGATTGATTATTAGATATGAACAAAAAAATCATCGGCACAATCACCACCTACCCAGGCATGAACCAAAGCGACTGGCTGTGGCAACAAACCCCCCACCACTTCGGCAAATGGGGCAACATTCAAATGCTCGCCAACCACCCAGAACCAGACTTTTTACTCATGTATCAATTCGACTTTCCCCAACCGCCCAAAAAGCAATCGTTGGTCGATAAAATACGTGGCTACAGGCATCAAAATCCAGAAAACGACATTAGAGACAAATTGCGCGGTGTCCCCAAAGAACGCATAATTTACCTGATCCGCGAACCGCCATTACCAGAAGTAATTGAAATTACCAAAGCCAACTACGAACAAGCGAAACTTTATTGCGGTTACGTTTCCGGGCCAGACGATTTCGCACCAAACCCCAATTATATGCCCGCGATTTGGTATCACTCTAACTCGTTTCGAGAACTCGATGAAATGCCTGCGCCGCCGAAAACTAAATCCTGTTCTTGGATTACTTCAGGTGTTAGCCGCACCGCCAATCACCGCCACAGATTAGACTTTATCAAATTGCTGCGATCGCAAGAATTTGATTTTGACCTTTACGGGCGAAACTTGCCAACTTGGGCGCGCGGTAACGGCACTGTAAACAATAAATGGCACGCCGTCGCACCATACTATTACAACTTAGCTATAGAAAATTATGCCGAAAACGATTTGTATGTCAGCGAGAAGCTTTGGGATGCTTTGTTAGCTTGGTGTTTGCCGATTTATTACGGCGGTTCGGCGGTGGATAAATTGTTGCCTGCTGGGAGTTTTCTGCGGCTGCCGAGTTTGGATGAGAAAGGAGTAGAATTTATTAAAGAGGTTTTGGCTACGCCGGATTATTGGCATGAAGCGAGGGAGAAAATTGCTGAAGCCAGACAAATCATTCTCCATGAATTAAACTTGCTCAATTGGCTGTCTAACTTTGCATCTTAGGAAATAGCGCAATGACAGAAAACCAAAATCAACCCAGAGAATACGATGCCGTCAAGGGCCGTGAATCTCAGGTGCCATTGGGTGCAGGTGTTTTAGGCGGGATTCCCGGCGTTAAGAGTCGTTTGGCTTCACCGATTGTCGAGGTGAAAATTGCTGCACTGTCTGAAGCGCTGAAATATGGAGATGCAGGTTTAGATTTAATAATGGGGGTACTGCAAGATGAATCAATGCCGATGAAGTTTGCAGCCTATTCGCTGCTGAGGGATAGAGATGAACCAAATATAAAACAGCAGTTACAAAAGTTAAAAAAATCTTTTCCTACCTTTGAGTTTGACGCGATCACAGTTGATGCTGAAGGAAAAGAAAACAGTCGTCGCCGTCATTATGCTCACTTCTTCACAGAAGACTTAGGGTACGGAGTTGTGCTGGAAATGGTTTATATTCCCGGCGGCACATTTATGATGGGTTCCCCGGCAACAGAGAAAGATCGAGATAAGAGCGAAAGTCCGCAGCATCGAGTAACAGTACCTTTTTTTTATGCAGGCAAATACCCCATCACTCAGGAGGTATGGGAAGCAGTGATGGGAAATAATCCATCGTGGTTTCAATGTGAAAAACGTCCTGTAGAAAATGTATCGTGGCAAAATGCAGTCGAATTCTGTACTCAACTCTCGCAAAAAACCGGGAAAAAGTATCGCCTCCTGAGCGAGGCAGAATGGGAATATGCTTGTCGTGCGGGTACGACAGGGCCATTTCATTTTGGGGAAACCATTACCCCGGATTTAGTCAACTATAACGGAAACTATCCCTACGCTTCGGTATCCAAAGGACTTTACCGTGAAGAAACAACGACTATGGGGAGTTTTCCTGCCAATGCCTTTGGACTGTACGATATGCACGGTCAGGTTTGGGAATGGTGCAGCGATCGCTGGCACTATAACTATAACGGCGCACCTAATGACGGAAGTTCCTGGGAAACTGGCTCACATGATTACCGAGTGCGACGTGGAGGTTCGTGGAACAGCAATGCGGTCAATTGCCGCAGTGCCAACCGCAACAGGAACTTGCTGAGCAACAGGTACTGGGGCATAGGTTTTCGCGTAGCGGTAGCGTCGGTATAGCCTTTATCCTCG
The DNA here is from genome assembly GCF_036702515.1 of Microcoleus sp. BROC3. Lineage (NCBI taxonomy): Bacteria > Bacillati > Cyanobacteriota > Cyanophyceae > Oscillatoriales > Microcoleaceae > Microcoleus > Microcoleus sp. BROC3. The sequence continues at coordinate 38,817 of NZ_JAUBTQ010000002.1, read as the reverse complement.
TTTTGCCTCGATCGCCCTTCTCTACCATTTTACTAACTGATTCGGCGGTTGAAACCGCAACGACACAAACAAAGTCCGCCTTCGCGAGACTATAGATATGAATGGAATTTGCACGCTAGCCAACGATACAGTTTACGACCAACTAATTGCCTTGCTCAACAGTATTGAAGTTATCTTAGGCTCAAATACTCCTGTCTGTATTTATCCTTTCGACGACCAGATACAGCAAATCCAAGCTGAAATTGTTAACCGTCCCAACGTCTTTATTTATGAAGATAGCGCATCTATTCAGCGATGGGATAAATTCATGCAAGCAGCCGCTCCAGAGCGTTTGAACCGCAAAAAAATTCGGCTTTACGGCGCACACCGGCGCTTTTGCGCTTTCGACGGCCCGTTTGAAAAGTTTATCTATATGGATGCGGATACTTTGGTGATGAATTCCCTTGATGCGGTTTTTCAGAAGTTAGAGGAATCGGATTTTGTGGTTTATGATTTTCAATTTCGCGACCCAACTAAAGTATACAATATTCAGTCGCCAAAACTCCTCGAAGTTTTTGAGCAAAATCGGATCGACTCGGAAATATTTTGTTCGGGATTTTACGCAAGCAAGCAAGGATTGTTTGAGCAAGATACTAGGGAATGGCTGTTAGCTCAACTGCAATCGGGCGAGGCGGAAATTCTCTATGAAGGTGCGGGAGAACAGCCGTTGCTCAATTATATGGTGATGAAAACGGGGATGAATAGCTATAATTTTGCTTACAGCCTCCCGGATGGCGAAAAAACTGGGTGCAGCGTCACTTCCAAACATTTTGAAGAGCAAGATCAGATTTTGTACGACAAGGGAAACCGACTTACTTACATTCATTATATTGGCGTGCAGCCCGATTTAATTCGGAGAGTTTGTGCGGGCGAAAATATTGAGTTTCCCTATCGCGATTTGTTCCTGCATTACCGCTATCTCCGCGAACCGTCCAAGCGTCCGATTTTTGCCCACGCGCCAAAGTCTTATGCTGAGGTTTCTGCGCCGAATTTGTTAAAAAGGGTATTGAGAAGGTTGAGGATAAATGTATGAGTCGCGGTATTTATATTGTTGCGAATGATAAGGTGATCGAAAGTGCGATCGCCCTTTTAAACAGCATACGTCTGTACAATTGTCAAGTACCTGTTTTTCTGATTCCCTTCGACGACAATTATCAGCAAGTCGCAGCCGCACTCAGCAGTCTCCACGGGGTGCAATTGTTCCCAAATCTGGAGTTTGTCGAACAGTTTACCAGGGAAATTGGCCAAATGTTCGAGCGCAACTTTTTAGCCCTTCCTAACAAAATGCGAAAACTCGCCGTTTGGTTTGGCCCCCTCGATGAATTTCTGTACATCGATACCGATATCATCGTCTTTGAAGACATCGCAGCCAACCTAAACAAACTATCAGAAGTAGACTTTTTTTGCTGCGACTACCACCACCTCAGCGAAAAACTGCGAAATGTATTTTCACCCGCTGTAAAAGAACAAAATATCTTTACAGACTCACAGCTTCAAGATGTATTTAACAGCGGTTTTTGGGCTTCGAGAAAAGGAACTATTACCGAATCGCAAATGTATGAAATTTTGCGAGAATGTTCGCAGCATCGAGAATATTTTGACTTTACTCAAAATGTCACAGACCAACCTATACTAAATTATATCATTCTTAAATTGATTTCCAAACGCTGCAATCTTGTTAAAGATTCAGCAACCGCACCTGGAAGCTGGGCTGGTTCCAAGCATTTTCAAGAAATAGATTATGTTCTTTATGACAAAGGCAAAAGGTTAAAATATCTTCACTGGGCTGGAATACCAATTAAATCGGGTAGTCCTTATTGGAAACTTTGGAAACATTATCGTTATCTCAATGAAAAACAACCCAATTTAGTGCAAAAGATATTTCGGGTTTTCAGTAGGTGAGGATAAAATTATATGTTGTATCATTATCAAAAAGCTTTGAAGAACAGGCAAGATGCCTGTTCCACAATTTATAAATTTTGTTGTATTTTTGAAACCAAACAAGCTTTGAAAAACAGGCAAGATGCCTGTTCCACAATCAATAAATTTTATTTCTTGTGGTGTGGGCATCTTGCCCGCACCTAAAAAGTAATGTATATGCACTGGGTTACTTATTAACTAAAAACTATGGCTGATGGCATTTATATTCTGGCAAACGATGTTGTTTTCGACCACTTAGTCGCTTTATTGAACAGTCTTGAAGTCAATGGGGCAAAAGATATTCCAGTTTGCATCATTCCCTATGATGACAGAATGAAAAAAGTACGAATAGAAATTGCAATTCGCCATAATGTCACCCTCTTTGACAATACCGATTCCATCAATTTTTGGGAAAACTTTGCCACTCAAGCTTGGACATCTCACCGCAAGGCTCAAAAAGTTTGGGAAGCCAAAGGTTGGCAGCAAGTTCACTGTTTGGGAATGCACCGAAAATTTTGCTGTTTTGACGGCCCTTTTGATAAATTTGTCTATTTTGATGCGGACACTCTGTTAATGGGTTCTCTAGATTACATCTATCAAAAACTTGATGAATTTGATTGGGTAGCCAACGATTTTCAATACAAATCTGATCTCAATTATGTATTTGACTTATCCTCCCAAAAACTCGCAGAAATCTTCAATCTTGACCGACTGGAATCTCAAATTTTTTGTGCTGGTTGGTTTGCTTCAAAAAAAGGTATTTTAAATCAAAATTACTCAAGCCAGCTTTTAGATAAATTGACTTCAGGAGAAGCAGGAATTTTGTCTTTGCGGGGAACTGACCAACCTTTATTTAACTATTTAGTCGCCCGCAGCGGCATCTCTTTTTATAACTTTGCTTATCATCAACCTGCACTGGTAACGGGCAATCATTGGTCTTCTCAATTTGATGTGATAGATTATGTTCTATACGATAAAGGACGGCGGCTGACTTACTTGCACTACATGAGCATTTCGGCTGCAAAGTTTACTCGATTGTGTGCTGGCGAAGATGTTGAGATTCCCTACCGAGACGTATTTCTCCACTATCGCTATTTGAATTCGCCGGAAACACAGCCAAAACTCGCGCCTCCAAATTTGTTGGTTCGCTTGGGGAGAAATCTCAAAACTTGGGGAAGTCAAAAAGTTAATAATTTTCAATTTAAGTTGCGGAATTTCTGGGATAGATAGCCTCTAACTGTACAAAGACTGAATCCACTCCCATTCGCGCCTTAAACCTTCTTCTAAAGCAACCTGCGGCTGATAACCTAAGATTTTCTTGGCTTTAGACACATCAGCGCTAGTGTGTCGGGCGTCTCCCCTCGCAGCTTCAGTAAAATCTATCCGAATAGGTCGATCGACAATTCTCTCTATTGTATCAATAACTTCTTTTAAAACTACCCGACTTCCCCCACCAATATTAAAAACTTCCCCCGCAGCTTCCGGAACCTCAGCCGCTGCTAAGTTCGCCGCAACGCAATCGCTGATAAACGTAAAATCCCGCGTTTGCAATCCGTCGCCAAAAATTGAAATCGCCTCATCAAACAAAATCGACTTAAAAAACTTGTGAAAAGCCATATCGGGGCGCTGTCTCGGCCCGTAAACCGTAAAATAGCGCAGCGAAGTAGTCGGAAGACCGAAATTTTTGTAATAAAGCCCGCACAAACGTTCACCGGCTAATTTCGTAATTCCGTAGGGAGAAACCGGGTGCGGACAAGCATTTTCATTCGTGGGAAAAGATTCAGCATTGCCGTAAATAGAAGAAGAAGAAGCATAGACAAACTTTTGCAATTTTGGCGCATCTTTTGCAGCTTCTAACAATACTTGGGTGCTGTTAATATTGCGTTCGGTATAACTGCGAAAACCATCGCCCCAGCTAGCACGAACTCCGGCTTGCGCCGCCTGATGAAATATTACCTTAACATCGGATAAAAGACCTCGCCAATTTAGAGACAAAATATCGCCTTCCACCAATTCAAAACCCGGATACTTTTCAAATCGTGCAATATTCTTGCGCTTGAGAGCCGGATCGTAATAATCGTTGAACTCATCAACACCGATAACCGTGTCCCCTCTATTTAAAAGAGTTTCTACTAAGTTAGAGCCAATAAATCCCGCCGCACCCGTAACAATAACAATACTCATTAGATTTTAGATTTTAGATTTTAGATTTTAGATTTTAAAAATTTTACAGAAATTATTGCATAAGTTGTCCTATTCTTCTTTCTCTTTCTCTTCCTCTGCGTTCTCTGCGTTTCAAAAAACATCAAATAGGATAATCTTAGAGAACTATCAACCCCCTTCCTTCAGATAAAAAGAGGTTGATAGTTAACCTTTCATTGTTCAAAAGAATCTAAATCCAGCGCTTGGGAACCTCCGCGTTCTAACTCGATCAAAAGCTTACCCAACTGAGTCCAAACTAGCCAACCTGTGAGTACCGTCAGTGGCAAAGCTAGGGCATAAGAAAGTAGTTTTGGGAAGCCAAAAATCTCCATTCCAGAAGCTAAAAATACGCAAATACCGCCAGCCATTCCCAGAAAAGGTATGACCAATTGTAGCCTTGGCAGGTTAGCCAAGGTGCGAGTAGAACGATTTTTAGACCACTGTTGTACGGATTGTTTGAGAGTTGCTTCAAATGCTACACCGGAGGCCATCCCTGCTAGCAGTCCAGCCGACATTAAAAAATAGGGAGGTTCTGGAAAATAATACACGAATAATTCCTTAATTTGGGTAATTTGGGTAATTGGAAATGGGGAATTGGGAATTGGGAATTGGGAATTGGGAATTGGGAATTGGGAAGAGTAGAATTATTTTTCTTCCTTCTTCCTTCTTCCTTCTTCCGACTTCCATCGGACTGACATCCGTTACATCCGTTACAGAATCCGTTGCCGAACTTCCTTCTAATTAAAACCGAGTTAGCGCCGCTGCTCCTGCTGTGGAAAACTCCGTCAAAGCGCCTAGAGCAACGTTGAAAAGGCGACCGGGCTGCAAATCTTCCTTGACTAAGTTCCACAGGCTGCGAACTTCTTCGGTGTGGATTCGATCGTCCTCAATCAAAGCTAACATTAGCTGGCGTCTCAAAAACGACCCTTCCTCGGACAGCAAAAATTGCAAGCCTAGTTGTGCTGTTGGTAGCAAGTCGAAACTACGATCGGATCGGGCGATCGCGATCATGTCCTCCAACCTGTTCCACTGGAATTTGCCATCTTTGAATAATACCTCAATCAGACGCCGCCGCAGTGCCGGAGATTCTCCGTTCAACAAACGCCGCGCTACATAAGGATACGCCACCTCGACTATCTTGAAATTGGGATTCAGCGTCAGGGCCAAACCTTCTTCTGTCACCAGAGAGCGAATAATTAAGGCAAATTTCGCCGGCACCCGGAAAGGATAATCGTACATCAACTCCGAAAACTGGTCTGTAATCGTCTTGAAGTTAAAATCTGACACCTTTTCGCCGACGATATCACCCAGTACAGATTCCAGCGCCGGGACGATCGGCATAATATCTGTATCTGGTGTCAAAAAGCCCAGTTTGACAAAATCCTTAGCTAACTGTAAGTAATCTTTGTTGATCAAATGAACGACAGAATCAACCAAAGTTTCTTTAGTTGTTTCTTCCATCTGATCCATCATCCCAAAATCAATGTAAGCCATGCGGCCGTCCGCTAAGGCAAACAGATTTCCGGGATGGGGGTCAGCATGAAAAAATCCGTGTTCCAGCAACTGTCGCAAACCGCTGCGGACTCCGACTTCAATTAAACTATCGGTATCCAAACCTGCGGCTTTAACACTTTCCATATCTGTCAGCTTGATGCCGTCAATCCATTCGAGAGTCAGAACGCAATTTGAAGTATAACGCCAGTAAATGCTCGGAACTTTTACTGTCGGGTCGTCGGCAAAATTTGTAGCAAATTTCTCGGCGTTGCGTCCTTCATTGATATAATCAATTTCCTCGAACAATTTGATACCGAATTCATCGACTATTAAACAAAGGTCGTGACCGAGATTCAGCGGCAGCCAGGGGCCCAACAATCCAGCCGCCCAGCGCATTAAGTAAAGGTCAAGGCTCAAGACTGGCAGCAAATTCGGTCGCTGAACCTTGACTGCTACTGCTTCCCCGGTGAGGAGGCGAGCTCGATAGACTTGACCGAGACTTGCCGCGGCGACAGGTTCGGGAGAGATTTCGCTATAGGTTTCGCTAATTTTGCGATCGAGTTCCGCTTCAATAATCTCGAAAGCGCGCACCGAGTCAAACGGCGGCAATTGATCCTGAAGTTTGATCAATTCTTCGAGAAAGTCTTTGCGGATCAAATCTGGTCTGGTAGAAAGGGCTTGGCCGACTTTAATGAAAGTGGGGCCCAAGCGAGTGAGTATTTGTCGCAGGTGGGCGGCCCGTTCCGGCTGGTGTGCTGCGACTTCGTGCTGCCAACTGTCCCACAGCATCCCCAGCACGAAGCCCGCAAAAGACCAAATAACGGTAATTGCGCGCCAAATTGCTTTCCAAGGACGGTTGCGGTAATACTGAGCGATCGCTTGTGGATCGTAGCGTCTAGCCTGAGTGAATTGATACTGAGGCACTCGTTTATTTTCCTCTTATCTTCTGAAAATTACAGGTTAAATTGAGAATTGGGCATCGGGCATCGGGCATCGGGCATCGGGCATCGGGCATCGGGGATGGAAGTCGAAAGTTCAAATATTATTTATTCTTTCTTCTTCGTTCTTCCTTCTTCGTTCTTCCCTCTTCCCTCTTCCTTCTTCATCATTGACCGATCGCACTGCAAGTTTTAGGCGAGCGGAAAATGCACCCGTGCGAGGCGGATTGCTAGCCTAAATTTGTTTCTTTTCATTAAATATAGTACATAAAAGTACAAGTGATCGGTCAAAATACTTAACAGCTCTCCCTGAACCCTGCACATTCTCACAGCACTGCAACCCTGCAATTCTTTTCTCCTCCTGCATTTCCCTCGCTGATGCCATCGCGCCAAAGCTACCGGATGCGATCGGCCTTTGCCAAGCAATCTTTCAAACCATAAATCGTCCGCTCTTGTTGATCCCTCGACAGTTCCGGAAACATCGGCAAAGACAAGACTTCGCGACAAACTTGCTCAGCCTTTGGCAACTGACCTGCTTGATAACCCAAAGATTTGTAAACAGGTTGCAGGTGCAAAGGTAACGGATAGTAAACCATCGAACCGATGCCAGCTTCCTGCAACTGAGCCCGCATCCAATCTCGAAAATTGCCAGAGGAATTTTGCGCCTCTTCTGGACTTGTCAGCCGGATCGTGTATTGATTCCAAACTCCTTTTGCTTCCGGCAATTCTTTGGGGACGGCAACTCCGGGCGCGCGGGAGAGAAATTCGCTGTAAAGTGCCGCTTTCTCCCGCCGCTGGGCGTTCCAACTGTCGAGATACCGCAATTTAATGCTGAGAATCACCGCTTGCAGGGCATCTAAACGGCTGTTGTACCCGATTTCTTCGTAGAAATACCTAGAAGACTGTCCGTGTTCTTTGAGCACTCGCATCGAAGCTGCGAGGGCAGGATCATTTGTCGTCACCGCGCCACCGTCACCGCAAGCGCCTAAATTTTTGGTCGGATAAAAACTAAAGCATCCTACATGACCAATACTGCCCACTTTTCGAGACTGCCACTCGGCCCCGACAGATTGGGCGCAATCTTCAATTACGGCTAAATTGTGTCGAGTCGCAATTTCCATCAACCGAGTCATGTCTACCGGTTGACCGAAGATGTGCACGGGCATAATTGCCTTGGTTTTGTCGGTAATTGCCGCTTCGAGGAGCTCGACATCCAGATTAAAAGTATCGCTGTCAATATCGACAAATACTGGAGTTGCGCCGACGGCGCTAATTGTCTCAGCCGAAGCAAAAAAGGTAAAAGGAGTGGTAATTACTTCATCGCCAGGGCCAATTTTGAGAGCTCGCAAAGCCAAAATCAGGGCATCGGTGCCGGAGTTGCAGCCCACGCACTCGGAAACTCCAGTGTAGTCGGCGAACTCTCGTTCAAAACTCTTTACGGCTGGGCCGCCTACGTAGCCGCCAGAGGCAAGCACTTTTTGCACCGCAGCGGTTATCTCGTCGCCAATCTGCGCGTATTGGCGGGTTAAGTCGAGGGGGGGAACATTATTCACTCTTCACACCATAAATTTCAACCATTATCAAAGCAAATTCTTGCAGCAAAACTGTTTCTCAGAAACCTTTATTGCAATATCTTATATTTGGACAGGCAAACAATCACATTATCGAAAGGGTAGGCCGGTGTTAATTCTGCTAGATTTTACTGATTTGGGTTGGGCTTTGGGGATGGTGGCGATCGCGATCGGGCTTTCGGCGTGGCAGGGATTGGGATTGGAGGGGGCGATCGCGATCGCCGCGGGGCGCACCCTGATCCAGCTAATCTTAGTCGGATACGTGCTCGCAGTCGTATTTGACCCGGAGGGGAAAAATCCTTGGCTGGTTTTAGCAGTTTTAGCAATCATGCTGACAACAGCTAGCATGGTTGCCAGCAACCGCATCAGCAAAAAAATCAAGAACTTACTGCCCTTAGTTTGGGGTTCAATTTTTATCAGTACGGCCTTGACTCTCGCGTATACAAACTTGCTAATTTTGCAACCTGACCCTTGGTACGAACCGCAATACCTGATTCCTTTAGCGGGTATGATTTTGGGCAATGCTATGAACTCCGGGGCGATCGCCGGCGAAAGACTTGTCAGTACAGTTAATAGCAGCCAGTTAGAAATAGAGACCCATTTAAGTTTAGGTTCGACGCCGCAGCAAGCAGTCAAACAATACCGCAAAGATGCGATCAAAGCTGGATTAATCCCGCTCTTAAATACAATGACAGTGGTAGGAATCGTGACTTTACCGGGAATGATGACAGGTCAAATGCTGAGCGGTGTCAGTCCTCTTGATGCAGCATCTTACCAGATTTTGATTATGTTTGTGTTAGCGCTGGCAACTGTAATCGCAACTCTGCTGTTGACTGAGGGATTGTCCCGGAAGTTTTTCAATCAAGATGCACAATTGATAAAATGGTAATTGGGAATTGGGCATTGGTAAGATCATGTGGGTATGAACTTGCATTTGGCACTATTTTTAAGAACAGGCAAGATGCCTGTTCCACAAGACTTAAATTTTCTTGTGGGGTGGGCGTCTCGCCCGCCCGAAAAAAACAATTTAGATGCCAGACAGCTTATCTATTAAACCCGCAGTATTTTTAAGAACAGGCAAGATGCCTGTTCCACAAGACTTAAGTTTTCTTGTGGGGTGGGCGGAACAGGCAAGATGCCTGTTCCACAAAGAGTGAGTTTTCTTGTGGGGTGGGCTTCTAGCCCGCCCGGCCATAATTCAGGAGAAATAGCCATGATTCAAACTGCAACTAAACCGCTAACTTTTGAAGAATTTGCGGAATGGAAGCCCGAAAACGGACGTTATGAACTGCACAATGGAGAGATTGTTGAAATGTCACAGCCATTAGGTAAGCATGAGAAAGTTATAGGTTTTTCAGCCAAAAAACTGACCGCGCAATTCGATCGATTAAACCTTCCGTACTTCATCCCTAAACAAGCATTAGTTAAGTCGTCCGAAAACGAATCAGCTTATTCCCCCGATGTTCTGATATTAAATGAAACCAATTTAGCATCAGAACCTCTTTGGGAAAAGTTCTCCACTGTGACTCAAGGCGCATCAATTCCGCTGGTTATTGAAGTAGTTAGCACGAATTGGCAAGATGACTACATCAAAAAAGTAGGCGAATACGAACTAATCGGGATTCCTGAATACTGGATTGTGGATTATCTCGGTTTGGGGGGTCGCAGGTTTATTGGCAATCCCAAACAACCAACGATATCGGTTTATCAGTTGGTTGAGGGCGAGTATGAGGTGAGTTTGTTTCGGGGAAATGATAGGATTGAGTCGCCAACTTTTCCCGAGTTGAAATTAACGGCGCAACAAGTTTTTCAAGCTGGATTGACTGCGGGTGAAATTGCTGGCGATGCGTGAGTGTAAATATTTCGATCGTTGTGACAAATTTTTCGCCCTCACGCACCCTACAAATACAACTATTTCGGTTCGTGGCTCGCAATCCGCTTGCCTTCGCCATCGTACACCTGCATCGGGATTTTGGCGTTTTCGGCGATCGCCTCCAAAGCTTTTTGCAACGTTTGAACGTGGTTTTCTACAGCTTGGCGAGACTTCACAGCATTGTTGTTGTTTGCTTGAATAAAAGTTTGTTGCAGTTTCTGCACGTAACCTGGAGTCATCTGCACGGCAATCAAACCTTTGCTAACAGTATAGTCACAAATTTTGGGGTTGCCTTTGCAAGTTCTATCTAAATCGGTGCGGGCTTTTTGCAGATTTCTTTCTTCCTGCAACCTTACTTCTGCTTGCTGCAAGGAAGTTTTGTAGGAAGCGATCAGCGGTTGGGCTTTCTGGGAATAAGAAGTTGCCGCCGGCACTTGCTCCGCGTAACTCAAAGCTCTCCGCCAGTATTCTGATGCTTTAAACCACGCATTTTGCCCCTCAAAAATTTTAGCTTGAGCTGCTAAAGTCACTGCTTGAGTGTAGGCATCTTCAGAAATTCCTTCGACATTTTTGCGCTCGCGAGCTTGTGAAAGTTTGGTTTCGTATTTGGGAACTAGCAGTTTAGCTTGTTGGTAAGATGTCGTACCCGTGGGAATTTCTGATAGGGTTTCGAGGGATTCTTCCCAACCTGCTTGCACTTGATCCCAAGTCTCGGCTGTCTGAGCTACTGCTTCGCGAGCTTCTGCTATTTGGGCTGTATTTTTGGCGGCGAGCAGCGTTTTTTCGGCTTGTTTCTCTGTGCTTAACTGGCGATTTCCGCTTGCTAAATTCTTCCGGTATTCTTTTGTCTTTCTCTGAGCAAACGGATAAACTGGGCTATCTGTGGGGATTTCTCCGAGTTCGGCGATCGCGCTTTGCCACAGAGCTTGCGCTTCCTGCCCGTTCTCGGCAGAATAAGGCGAATTTTGGATTTTCTGGGCTGCTGACTGTGCGAGGCGCGCTGCATCGATCGCAGAGTTTAAATTCTGACTTTGCTGGCGGTAGTTTTCCAGAGCGGTTTGAGCTTCACCGCGATGAATTGACCAAGAGGGAATCGGTTCCAAAAGGGCGATCGCCTGTTTTAACTGTTCCTGCGCTTCTTGGGGGCTGCTGGCAACTTTTGACGTTTTCAGCGTCTTCGCCGAATTCTCGCTCAACTGTTTGGCATTAGCTAATGCAGTACATTCTCCGATGACGCAGGGGCGGCTCAGCATATAATAACCGCCTGCCAAAATTAGCGCCGCCATGCTGACCATTCCTGCTGCAGCCAGCATCGCAAACGGTGAATGCTGGGGTTTTTGGGCAACTGTTACCGCTTCCATATCCAGCGGATTGAAGGGATTGTCTGCAATATCTGTCGGTATGGCAGCTACTTTAAAGGCGATCGGCTCGGAATTGCTGGAACTCTCAGACAAATTGGGGAAATATTCTTCATCCCACGCATCTTTCCCATCCGTTTCTAACGGTATCTTCTCCTCTACATCTGCAGTCTGGGCCGCATTTTCTGTTAAGACTATCCCGGTTTCTTCTGCGGGGGTATTCTCTGTTTTTTTGAACAACTGCACTGTTTTTGGTCTTGACAAAACAGGGTTGTGCATGGTAAAAGAATGGAAAGCATAAGGCTGTTTTTGCCCGGTAATTTTTAGGCAAAGTCCAATCTGTTGAATAGATTCTGGTTCTATTTCGAGAAGGGCTGCTTCTAGCACTGCAAAAGTCGGTTTTGCTTTGAGAACTAAACTGCGCGGGTGTTCTCCCACAACCGTTAAAGATTCATCTCGAAAATCGCAACTGATATAAAGCGGTAATTTTTTAAAGCCGGCTGCTTGTAAGTGCTGCTGCAACTTTACTTCTAAAATTTGGGCGTTGCTTTGTCGCGCTGCTACTGTCATATTTTTCCTCTCTCTGATATCACCACTTGAAATTTTAGATTTTAGATTTTAGATTTTAGATTTTAGATTTCGGATTGCGAAATAGCGAAATTGTCGGTATTTCCGATTTGTTTGAACTTGTACCGACTCATTCAAATCTCAATTCTTAAATCTTAACTCTCAAATCTTAACTCTCAAATCTCAATTTGCAAGGTCTCTCCATAACTTTCACTGTAATAAACTTGAGTCACCTCAAAACGCCCGCCGTATTGTTTCAAAGGTTCTGCTGCATAACCAAGCGGCAGCAAACAGCAAACATCTACTTCTTCGGGAACTTGAAAGGCTTCTTTCACCTTAGCGCTGACAAAACCTTCCATCGGACAACTGTCTACTCCAAAGCTTTTAGCTGCAATCATTAAGTGGGCTACTGCGAGCATTGTATGCCTGTTTGTCCAAGTTTCTAGGGACTCGAAGCAGGGACGGTTCTCGAACAATTGCGGGATTGCTTGCCGCATATAACCGGCTAAATTGTCATTCATTGCGCCTGCTGCTTTGCCCAATTCGATGACGGCTTCGGTGTTTTCCGGTTCACCGGCGCGCCGATCGCCACAGCAAATTAATACTGTTGGGGCTTCTACCACTTGGCGCTGGTCGAAAGCGCAAGCTTTTAATTTTTGTTTGCTGGCTGAATCTTGAAGTACGATAAACCGCCAAGGCTGCAAGTTGTAACCGGAGGGCGATCGCACTCCCAATCGCAAAATCTCTGCCAATATTGCTGGGGGAATCGGATCTGGTTTGAAACTGCGCGCGGCCCGTCGGCTTTCGATCGCGGTTTTAACATTAATAGAAGGTTGGATTTCAATTGTCATAAATGATTGGTAATTGGTAATTGGTAATCGCTGGGAATTGGGTATCCGGTATCCGCTATTGGGTAATAGAAGTTGAAAGTTACGAGTTCAGTCCTAGACGCATAACCTAATTATGTAGGGTGCAACCTACTTAAGCACATTACGCCCATTAGGAATTGAGAATTATACCAGTTCCCAAAAGGATGCAGCTTTAAAGAATATCCCAACCATTATGCAGTAAGTCATTCCCAATTTTTTAATCGAAAATCGAAAATCGAAAATCGAAAATCGTATCATCCCAAGCCCAACTCGCGTTTGAGCAAGTTAATCGACTTAGAGCCGATGTAATTTTCGCAGCATACCAGTTGAGGGGGACGAATAATATCTTCTCTGACCGCGTTAATGGCAGCTTTTACTGTAGCAAAACTCGGTTGGTCGCAGAGAATTGTTCTGGCCGATCGCACGATCGAGTTAATCTTGTAGGCGTCTGACAGCAATGCCGTCATCACCAGCAAATCCTCTCCCCGGATGCTGTGGATGATGACTTCGGTCGATCGCAGCATTCCCGGACTCAGGCTGACAAGACCCAAATAACTGTCTTTTGGCAAACCCCCCACTAGCTGGATTTCCTGACTGTAGTCGTAGATATCTACGGGAATGACTCGCACCGAACGCGGTGCCGAAATCGATTCTGCTTCTCCGATAAAATACCGGCTGGTGATCACAGTTCCCGAAGAGATTTGATCCAGAAAAGTACCTAGCTGTTCCATCGGCACTAACTGTATGGGAATGCGCAGAGCTTGTTCGAGTTCTTTCGCCATCAGCTCGCCCACGCCGATGTCTTCTGTGGGGGCTGTGACGAGCACTCGGGCGCTGCATCTGAGCCGCCAGTCTATTTCGGCCAAAAATAATTCCCTGGCTTGGTTGAGCGTACAGCCCTGTCCCAGCAGTTGATCCATACTTTCTTGCACTATTTTGTTGGCAAGGGGATATTCTTCGAGGATCGGGGATTTGAGTTTACTGCCGCCTTCGTGGCCTTGAGCGCGGACGTAAATGCCAGATCCTGCTTGGGCTACTACGAGTCCGGTATTTTCTAGCTGTCGGTATACTTTGCTGATGGTGTTGCGGTGCAAACCCGTCTGCATGGCTAGTTGCCTAGTGCTGGGCAAGCGGTGCCCGGGCGGAAATTGTCGCGATGCGATCGCAAACCTGATTTGATTGAATAGTTGGGTGGATGCGGGAATATCGCTATCTGTTTGAATATGAAATTGAACCATCTTAAAGGCTCCGAGGACTTCAACTTAGTATTTTTATAACGTCGAGTACCGGACAGAGGATTGCTCGGATATCTCTGTCTATAGCATAATCTTATTTTGTTCATCTGCTGCGGCCGTTCTGCTTGCCTTGCGATCGCAGCCGCTTTCTCGTTCCCCGTAGGGACACTCCACCGTGCCAATTGGTGTCAACTTAAGACTGAAACCTATAATAAATATCGCTTTTAGGCAAAGTCTAGATCCCCCTAAATCCCCCTTAATAAGGGGGACTTTGATAAAATTTCTTGTTCCCCCCTTATTAAGGGGGGTTAGGGGGGATCTCAGCTTTGATATAAACAAGAGAGACTCAAGATTTGACGTTAAGTTGACACCAATTGGCACGGTGGAGTGTCCCTACAATTGCTGTATCTCGCTTCGATCTCTCACAGCGAACACTCCTAAAAAAAACGCTTTTTATAAAATCGGGATGCTCCCTATTTACTCTCAGATTTTGAGAGCGCTTGCTGTTTTTTACCCGTCAATAAATAAGTTTGCATTTGCCCTTTACCTTTAATCTCGATCTCGCCGCGATCTTCAAATTCATATTTATCCCGCAGCAACTCATAAGTATAGTGGCTGACTTGAATGCGACCTGTTATGCCGTGAGATTCCATGCGGCTGGCTGTATTCACGGCATTTCCCCACAAATCGTAAATAAATTTTTTAGTGCCGATTACCCCCGCTACCACCGGGCCGCTATTAATCCCGATTCGGAGGTCAAATTTCGCGTCTAGCTTCACATTTAATTCATCAATTGCTGCTAGCATATCCAGCGCCATTTCGGCGATCGCCTCTGCGTGGTCTGGGCGTTCAATGGGAATGCCGCCTGCTACCATGTAAGCGTCCCCGATCGTCTTGATTTTTTCTAAGCCGTGCTTCTCACTCAGTTCGTCAAAAGCTGAGAAAATTTCATTCAGCAAGTATACCAATTTAGTGGCAGACATGGTAGTAGAAATTTGGGTAAAATCCACCAAGTCAGCAAAAAGAATTGTTGCTTTTTCAAACTTGTCTGCAATCACCCCCGGTTGGTACTTCAACCTGTCTGCGATTGCTTCTGGCAAAATATTTAGCAGTAAACTTTCAGTTTTTTTCTGTTCTTTTCTGAGTGCAGATTCCATCTGCTTGCGCTTGGTGATCTCGTGAAAAAACACAGAAATGCCGCCGTGACCTGGAAAAGCCCGGACTTCCAACCAGACTTTTAAGGGCTGATAATATTTTTCAAAAGTCACTTCAACTTGTTTGGCTACAGCTTCACGATACTCTTCATAAAATACCGAATTTATTAAGTCGGGAAACTCTTCCCAAAAAATTTTACCAAAAAGCTCTTCCGGCGAACGCTGCAAAAATTGCGATGCTTTGTAATTGACGTAAGTAAATCGCCACTGGGGGTCGAGAGCAAAAAAAGCATCGCTCATTTCTTCTAAAAAATTGACAATTTGCTCGTCACTTGAACGGAGTTTTGCTTCAACTTGTTTCTGCCGGAATTTGGCGCGCTTTAATTTAGTCAGATTAATCCGCAACTCCATTTGGGTGATAATTTGCCGTCCTAAAGTCCGCAGCGCTTCTAGCTGTTCTGGGGTGAGATTGCGAGGAACTGTATCTATCGCGCACAAAGTGCCTATAGGGAAACCGTCAGCAGTTACTAGCGGGGCTCCAGCATAAAATCGAATATTTGGATCGGAAGTTACTAACGGATTGCCGGCAAAGCGATCGTCTTCTAGAGCATTCGGTACAACTAGCAATTCGCTGGGATTTAAAATAGCGTGAGCGCAAAAAGCTAACTCTCTCGGAGTTTCTGGCGCTTCCAGACCGACTTTTGATTTAAACCACTGTCGGTTAGAATCTATTAAGCTGACTAAAGCAATAGGAGTACCGCAAATATAGGAGGCTAAAGCTGTTAGGTCATCAAAAGCTGCTTCGGCATCTGTATCGAGAATGTTGTAGCGGTAAAGTGCTTCTAGCCTCTCTGCTTCGTTGCTGGGCAAAGGTGCAGCTTGCATCGGCGGTGGCGAGGATACAGGTTTGTGAAAAATGCGCGCAAGTCTCTGTGCTGCGAATTTTTGGACTTGCGCGGCCAGTTTTTCAACTAGCATCAAAAGACCTATTTGCCAAGCTTTATTCATCTTTATTTATTTTTTTTCATACCCGCTCGAACTGAGGGCGATCGAACTCGGCTCTACTTACGTATTTACCGCAACTAACTCCTCAATCTCCGGAGCTTTTGTAGGCAATTTCCCTGTCAATACTTCTCTACCCTCTTCACTGACAAGTATATCATCTTCTATGCGAATTCCCCGCACATCTGCGAATTTTTCCAACTCATCCCACTTAACAAAATCTTTATATTTGGCGCGATTTTCCGAGTTATTTAAAATTGCCGGAACTTGATAAAATCCCGGTTCGATCGATACCAGCATTCCCGATCGCAAAACTCGATTCAGCCGCAAAAATCCCAGCCCAAACCGACTGCTTCTCGTTCTTCCTTCTTGATAGCCAGCCAAATCTCCTAAATCTTCCATATCGTGAACATCTAAACCGATTAAATGTCCGATTCCGTGCACAAAAAACAGCGCGTGAGCGTCCATTTCTACCAAATCTTCAACCTTCCCCCGCAAGATACCTAAATCAACCAATCCTTCCGCCATAATTCGAGCAGCTAACAGGTGAATGTCTTGATATTCCATGCCCGGACTAATTTTATCGATACAAGCATCGTGCGCTGCCAAAACCACATCATATATCGCTTTTTGAGTCGGAGAAAACTTGCCAGAAACCGGCCAAGTGCGAGTCACATCAGCCGCCCATCCCGTTGATGTTTCCGCACCGACATCTGCTAACAGCAAATCTCCTGTTTGTAGGGGATGGTGATAATGTTCGCTGTGCAGGACTTCCCCATGCACAGTCACGATACTGGGATAGGCATAGGTCATGTTCTCCGAGATGATGACACTTTCCATTGCAGCGCGCACCCCTGCTTCAATTTGAGCATTTCGAGTTGCCGCCATTCCCGCTTTGTGAGCTGCTACGGTGACAGCCGCAGCTTGACGCAATTCGGCCAAACTGGCTGCATCGTGGCTCAGGCGCAGAGATACGATCGCCTTGGTTAATTCTAGGTCGATTCCGGTTGGGGATTTGGGCGGTGCCAGAGGGCGATCGAGAATTTGAGACTGTTGTAACTGAGTCAAAGAATCCTGAACGGCGATAGTTGCTGCATTTGTCGTTAGCGCAGCCCTCGAAGAGGATCGCGCTTTCAATTCGGCCATTGGAAAAGCAGCATCAGCCCCAATTAGTTCAGCAATTTCTGCTCTTTTCGGCATTTCTCCGTGCCAAAGCGTGTTGCTAGCAGGTGCGTCATCTAAGAACAGTTCTAATTTGCCCGATTCTAAGCGAATGGCAGCATTTTCTAAGGGCAAACCAGCAAAATATAGAAAGTGACTGCTGGCACGAAAGGGATAAGTAAGTGCCGGATAATTGCGAGGAATGCTACGACCAGACCAGAGAATTACCGGAAAATTAATTAAATTGGCCAGTTTTTGCCGCCTTTGGTGTAAAGTATTAGTTAAGAAATCATAACCTTCTGTAATTCTCATGGGTAAAAACCGATAAATTTGAGTTTGGTTTGCAATAAAGCGGAAGTCGTTTGAGTCTCGGGATTAAAGCACTAAAGTCCAGACTGCCAACTTGGCAGCCATTTTTGGAAAAAGTCTCATCTTGCTCAGATTTTTTGCTATCATTTTTAGGGCGGTCTTTTTAATCGTATTTGTCGTCATTGCCGGCATGATTTTCTTAAGTAGGAACCCTGCCGGCTGCTCCCACAAAAAGGCTGAAAGTGCTAGTGTGCAGCCAATTAGCAGAAATGTCACAACACCCGCTATTAGCGAAATTCGTTTGTCTGGTTTTTGTTGATTTTGCGAGCTGAGCGATCGCCTGTATTGACGGTTTGATATTTTAGACTTTAAAGTATAAGTAAAATTCACTGAAAAAACATGAAAATTTCTCACAAAGCTCCTCAAACTTCCGTACAAGTACGCGACTGGCCTATCGCACACTTACCGGGATTGAGCAAAGAAAACCAATCTCAACTGGAAGAGTGCAGCATCACCACAACCGGACAACTAATTCGCATGACGAAAACGCAGGCTGCAAAAGCATTGCTAGCGCATCAATTACAGATTAACATTCAATATATTAATAAATGGGCAGCCATGGCAAATTTGGCTCGAATTCCGAGTGTAGGTTGTCAGTATTGCGGGCTGTTACTGCACGCCGGCGTTGCTTCTCCGGCTCAATTGGCTCAAATGCCCGTGGAGAGATTGCACCAACAAATTTTAAGGCTGCACGTAGCGACAATGCAGCGCAATGACTTGACTCCTTCAGTCGATCGCGTGCAAAAATGGGTTCAACAAGCTAGATTAGTCAGCAGTCCCTAGTCATTAGTCATTAGTTATTGGTTATTAGTTATTGGTTATTAGTTGTCAGTTGTTATTAGCTTTCCTGTCAACAGTCACCAGTCAACAGTCAACCGTCAACAATCAGCAGTCATTAGTATGTCAATTCAAGTTTACGGAATCCCGAACTGCGGAACCTGCAAAAAAGCTTTCCAGTGGCTCCAAGATAGCGGCGTTAATTACGAGTTTATTAACACAAAAGAACAGCCGCCGCATCGCGAAACAATTCAAAGCTGGGTAGCTGCTTTGGGTTTTAAACCCATGCGAAATACTTCCGGTCAATCTTACCGCGCTTTGGGGGACGACAAGAATAATTGGACTAGCGAACAGTGGGTGGAGGCTTTTGCTAAGGATGCGATGCTGCTGAAACGTCCTCTTTTCGTTAAAGATGGAACGGCTGTCTTAGTAGGTTTCAAACAAGACGCAATTAGAGAAAAATTGGGGCTTTAAAATGGCTGAGTTCAGCCTGTTGTTCGCCGCAAAAACTTAAGTTCGCCCACATCATCCGTAAAACCCCAACGCTCGTAAAACGGCATCATGTTGGGCAAACAATTAAGATAAAAATGCTCGACATCTTGCAGTTCGGGATGGCTTAAAACTGCATCCATCAACTTCGCACCCAGTCCCATCTTTCTGTGTGTCGGCTTGATAATGACATCAAAAATCATGGCTCTGTATACGAAATCGGTAATGACGCGGATAATGCCAATTAGTCGATCGCTCTCATCGACAAAAGCAATGATAACATCAGTAGAAGCCAGCATTTTCACAACATCCTCCCGCGTCCGCTTGTCGCTCCAAAACTCGTTTTTGTACAAATCCATCAAGTCAGAAATCTGGCTGTCATTCAAAGTTTCGACAATTCGGTAGTTATCCATTTTATCGGTCATACTCTACTTTACCGTAATCTAGTTTAATTGCGCGATCGGCTAAATCAAAATAGCGGTCATCGTGACTAATCACAAACACCGTTTTCCCCCGCCGCTTCAACTCCGGTAGCAACTGCTTGTAAAAAATATCCCGGAAAAACTGGTCTTGATCCGAAGCCCATTCATCAAACAAATAAATCGGTCTATCTTCCAAATACGCCGTCAGCAAAGCCAGCCGCTTTCGCTGTCCCTGAGACAAAGCCGTAGTTGACAAAACTCCATCTTTCACCTGAACCTTATTTTCCAAATGAAACTCTCGCAAATATTCAGCAGCCTGCTTGTCCAAATCGCGATCAGTCATCCCCAAAAGCCTTTCAAACAGATAAAAATCAGAAAAAATCGCAGAATAATGCTGTCTGTACCACTCTCGATTTTCATCAGTAATTGGCTGGCCATCTAGGAGAATTTTTCCCGATTCAGGAATATACAAACCAGTGATTAACTTAGCTAAAGTAGACTTACCGCTGCCATTCCCGCCAATTATAAACACCAATTGACCCGGATGAAACTTCAAATTCAGCTCGCCCAAACTAAAATTGCTGTCTTCTTTTTCTCCCGGATAGCTGTGAATTACTCGATTTAACTCCAGCGTCTCCCACTGAGCTGTGTCAGGCAGTTTAACCGTTGAATTTATCTCAGCTTGACTCGCCAAAGCCAAGCCCATTCTCTCTATCTTTTCCACAGAAGTATTAGCACGAAAAAGCGCAGGCAACCTTTGCAAAATATTGTTAAACGGAGACATTAAATAGGTACTTGTCAGAATGTAAGCTGACAAAACCGGAGTAGAAACCAGCACAAATTTGGGTACAACAAATAACAACAAACCCATCAGCATAAAAAACAGCAACTGCCCAACTCCCATCGCAACTGCGCCAGTATTCAAAGCAGTCACGTTATAATCGCGGGAAGCATCAGCACTCACCTGCAATTCTTCCGCAAAAAACTCTTGGCGGCGCAACGAATGCAGTTTTAGTTCCTTAATTCCCTCAGTAATACTGCGAAAATGCTTAAACAATATATCTTGTTCTTCTCTGGCTAAATCGAAGAATTTCCGCATTTTATTTAGCAGCAACTGCACCGTGCCAATCGTCAGCCCCATAAAACAAAATACAACAACAAAAACCGTCCCAGAAATCGTGCTTAAATAAGTTAAGCAGCCGATAACAACGGCGATATCAACACAGAGAAAAGGAATCAAAAATATAGTATTAGAAAGCGTTCCCACATCATCAGTCAGAGTTGCCAGCAAGCCGTTAGCGCCCAACTCTTCCAAATTCCGCAAAGGAGTAGACAAAATCCCGCGGCTCAAACTCAGACGCAGATTGTAAACCGCTTCTTGAGAAAGGTAGATTAACAAAAATTGCGATATGACTCCGGCGACGAGAGCCAAAACGGCTAACCCGGCAAAATACCAGACTAAATTACCATTGGAATTGTCGTTGATTGCACGGTTAATGAGGGAAATTAACATAGCGCTGCAACCGCCGCTGATTAAACCTGTGAGTATGGCGATGGAAACATTTAACCACGAAGCTTTTAACAGTAACCAAATTACATTCATAGAAGTTTATTGAGGTTGATTTTTGACGGTAGTCAGAGCTCGATCGCACCCTTAACTATTTTGCCAATTTTTTCCAGATTTAGGGGCAACCACGGGGGGATTGCCCATACAAAAAACTATATATGGACACTCTGCGTCCATGACTGTCTATTTGGCCAATTTTTTCCCAAAATGTCCTCATCTTCTCTACACATAGCGCGACAGATTAGGAGCAAAAACTTTAAACCTTAATCCCGGTAGCGTAAATAAAATAGTTTTCTGTCACCTTAACTTCAGATTTAAACCCTATTTTAGCTAATTTTTCTAAAAGCGAATCCTGCTGGTAGTAAACTTTATAAACTTGAAATTCTCGATCGTCATTTAACTTGCGATTTTGGCAAATACTGGTTTCATCCTTCAGAATATGATTTGTGGCTGAAGAGGTTTCTTCAAATAAAGAGTCAACTATAAATACTTGTCCCCCAAAGCGAACCGATCGGTAAACTTTTCCCAAAAACTCATCCACTAAAGTTGGGGGTACGTGAGAAAGCCAAAAAGCAAAGAAAACTAGATCGTACTCCCGATCGGGTTCCCATGAAAATAAATCGATCTGTCGGTAAGTAACTTGAGAAGCATTTAGCTTTTGGCGGTTAATTTCGATAACTTCTGGCGCGGCATCAAAAGCATCGAGATCCTCGCCCACCTGCAAAAGTTCAGCAGTCCAAATACCCGTACCGCAAGCCAACTCTAAAACACTTGCAAATTTGCCAAGTTTATGCAAATCACTTTTAACAACGGCAACCTCATTAAACCAACGCTGGTTAATTTCCGCTCCGCGATCGTAGCGACCTGTTCTGTAAAACCATTCATCATATTCGCTAGCTCTGGCACGGTAGTAATCAACTTGTTCTTGGAGGTTTTCTTCTATTGTCATGTTCGTTTCCTAATAGCTATATTTTGGTTTGCCCGTTATAAAGTTAAGCTTCGCATCCCCCACTAGGATGATTTTCATTCTTGTACTTCCGTTTCCTGGCTTTCAAATACTACTTTTACATAAATGTCACTCATCGACATTTGCACTCCCACCGAAGCCAAAGAAACTGTTGCTGTTTCTCCCTCATATTCCCTAAATAACCACTCATTCGAGTCAGTTTTAATATACTGTTCGACCAAAAACTCATATTGGCTCACTAATACATATTCCCGCAATTCAGGAATCGAGCGATAAAACCGAAACTTATCCTCTTTATCGAAATCTTTGGTAGACTTAGAAAGCACTTCCACAATGAGCATCGGATTGAGGATCTCATCACTGCGTCCCTCGTTAAAAACTGGCTCTCCTTCAATAACCATCACATCCGGGTAAGTTCCCCGTCGCTACCGAGGAATCCACAACCGCAAATCGTTGTGAAAAAGCTCATAGGGCTGCCCCTCAAGCAAATTTCCCAAGACTCTACTCAAATTTCGGATAATCCGGCTGTGATTAATACTACCACCACTCATTTGTACAATTTTTCCATCCCGGTATTCATTTCTAAACTCAGCAGTTTCCTCTAACTCCCGGTACTCATCTGGAGTATAAAACTTTTCCTTACTTTTTACTAACATTGTTGCCTCTGTACTAACTTTAATCTGCGTTAATCTGCGTTAATCTGCCTACACCTGCGGTTAAAAATCATAATTGACAGTATATCACAACAAAAAAGAAACGCCCAACTTCACAAAGTTAGGCGCTTTTCAATCTCTCAAAACCAGGTAAACTTAATCCCGGCTAGACAACAAATTCGATTCAACTTTTGCAGCCACCACAGGTTGCACCTGACTCAATGCCGACTGCAAGATGGGACTTTTGGTAACAGCATCATTAGCCAAATTAAACAAAGGGTTAGACAAAATACCTGCCAAAGTTGTCGCAACCAAGGTGAGTACAACGCTGACCTGCAAAGGCCGCATTCCCTGAAGATTCCAGCGAATTTCGGGATAAGTTTTCACCGCTTCTGACATTTCTTGAGGTTCCTTCACGACCATCATTTTGACGACGCGGATGTAGTAGTAAATCGAAACCACGCTGGTAATTAATCCCAGAATAACTAAGCCGTAAAGTCCAGCTTGCCAGCCTGCCCAGAACAGATAGATTTTGCCGAAAAATCCAGCCAGCGGCGGAATTCCGCCGAGAGAAAGCAGGCAAATACTCAAGGTTAAAGTTAGCAGCGGGTCTTTTTGATACAAACCGGAGTATTCGCTAATTTGGTCGGTTCCAGTCCGCAGCGAGAACAGGATGATGCAGGCGAAAGCGCCCAAGTTCATAAACAGGTAAACCAACATATAAAATATCATGCTGGAGTAACCGGCTTCTGTTCCTGCAACCAAACCAATCATTACAAAACCGGCTTGCCCGATCGACGAATAAGCCAAAAGCCGCTTCATGCTAGTCTGGGCGAGGGCAACCACATTTCCCAACACCATGCTGAGAATAGCTAAGGCCGTGAATACGAAGTGCCACTGTTCGGTAAGTGCGGGGAAAGCAGTTGTTAACAAGCGGATTGCTAGGGCAAAACCTGCTGCTTTGGAACCGACAGAAAGAAAGGCAACAACGGGTGTAGGAGAACCTTCGTAAACGTCAGGAGTCCACTGGTGGAAGGGAACCGCAGAGATTTTGAAGGCGATTCCGGCGATCGCAAAAACCAAAGCAATCACCAAACCGAGAGATTGACCTTCATTCACAGTAGAAAGGTTAGCCGCGATCGCACTCAGCTTAGTTTCGCCGCCAGACAACCCGTACAACAGCGAAATACCGTAGAGAAACACCGCCGAAGAAGATGCACCAATTAACAAATATTTCAAAGCAGCTTCATTGGAACGCGGGTCGCGTTTTGTGTAACCCGTCAGCAAATAAGACGAGATACTCAGAGTTTCCAACGAAATAAAAATCATCACCAATTCATCAGCGCCGCTGAGGAACATTCCCCCCAAAGTAGCGCTGAGCAAAATGCCGATAAATTCCGCTAAAGCAGTACCCGTTTGCAGTACATAGCGGACGGAGATCAAAATAGTGACAGCCGCAGTCAAAGCGATAATTCCCCGAAATACTAAACTCAAGGCATCGCTGTTAAAACCGCCCAGAAACGAGATAGTATCCGTGTTATCCCACTGCAAACACAAGGCAGCGACGGCGGCCAGCAAACCCGCAACGGCAGCGTAGGGAGTCCAACCCGAGGAACTGCGGCCTACGATTAAATCGCCGACGAGAACAACCAAGAGGGTGATGATGACAATTCCCTCCGGTAAGATAGTTCCAGCATTTAGCTGGGCGGCAAGAGTAGCAAAATCCATATTTTCACGCAGGTTGGGTAGTACAAGCCGCAAAGGCTGTAATGGGCAGTGAACTCGTAAAAATTCTTTACCAAACACAGATTGTAGCTGATTACAGCTTCGCGCTCCCAGTTTTGCGGTTGTTTGTGGTCCGGGAGTCGATACTCGGTAGCGGTTTTGCATACAGTTGCGGGCATTGTAGAGATTGCAGACTGATGTCACCTGCGACTCTCGTCGCGATCGACCATAACTGCCACAATGTAGAAAGTTAAACCAGTAATCCGGCATGACTTACTCGCTAAGTGCCTACAAACAACTTATTCTCAATTACTTCAACAACCGTCCCGACTGCGAAAATGAATTTCACAAACAAGCTGCAACTCGGTTAGTAGAATTGGCAAAAGTGCGATCGGGCCAGCAAGTTCTAGATATAGCCACCGGAACAGGTTTAGCGGCAATTGCGGAGGATGCACTTAGGTCGGATCGAACTCAATAAAATATCAGTCGCATTTTCTACACCAGGAATGCTATAGCTAGTATGTCTAAACTACTCAATTACATCTGTATCTTTATTATTACCGGCGGGCTGCTGTTTGCTTGTCAATCTCCGGAATCTCTACAAGTAAAACGTCCTCCCCTGAACGTAACTTGTGTCCCTTTTGTTGGCCATACACCTGTCATCATTGCTCAAAAGAAAGGATTCTTCAAAGCCCAAGGAATAGACGTGGAACTGAGCTATGTAAACTACTTACAATTGCAACAAGCAGATTTCAGTGCAGGGAAGTATGATGGGATCGGATTAACCTTGGGAGATTTTATTTTCTTGAGTGCCACAAATCCTGATATGCAAGCTGTGATGGTTGTGGATGAATCGACAGGTGCTGATGCGGTAGTCGCGCAATCGGACATTAAAACAATTCTTAACTTGAAAGGAAAAAAGCTTGGTGCAAATCTAGGCGGCTTTAGCGAAGTCTTCGTTAGTGAGATGTTGAAAACCTCCAAGCTGACGAGCGATGATGTTAGCCTGGTTAAAGCCGAGGCTTTAGAAGTTCCCCAGCACATACAAAACAATGCTATCCAAGCAGGACACACTTGGGAACCGTATCTTTCTGAAGCATTAAAATTAGGCGCACATATCCTGTTTACAAGCAAGCAAACCCCAGGCTTAATTTTGGATGTGGTCGCGTTTCGGGGTGAGGTGATACGCGATCGCCCCGAAGATATTCGCGCCTTTGTGCGAGGCTGGCTTCAAGCCTTGTCTTATTGGGAAACAAATATTCCCGAAGGAAACGAGATCGCGAGCCAAGCCTTGAATATTCCCAGCAATACAATCTCTTTCGAGGGATTAGACCTCACTGATTTTGCAGAAAATCAAAAATTTTTTCAATCTGACAGTCCTAATTATATCTACAAAACCGCCAAGAAATATGCGGACTTTTTTATTCGCACGGGCAATGTGACGCGCCTTCCAAATATAGAAAGCTTGTTCAATTCTTCTTTCTTAACCCCCCCTCCTAGTTTGAAACCATGAAGCGCTCGTTTTTCAAAAGCATTCGTACAAAGTTAATCGTGTCGTTTCTCGTCGTTGCTCTAATTCCGTTGCTGTTGTTAGCATTTATCGACAAGCAGACAACTGAAAAGGCATTGACCGACAACGCACGACAAGCCCTATCTGCAGAGGCTACCGAAACCGCTCACAGAATAGATGAGTTTATCGATAGGAATCTCAATGCCGTGCGCGTAGAAGCGATTTTACCAGGTTTGGCTGCCTATCTGGGCCTACCTCCAGAACTGCGAAATGGTAGTCCCGAAGATATGTTAGCGGCTGAAACCTTAAGTCGCCTCAGTCGCAAAGATATGCTTCATATTCTCTCCTATGCCTTGCTCGACTTAAAGGGACGGAATGTACTCGATACGAATACATCGGATGTTGGACGAGATGAATCCGGTCAAGATTACTTCCAAGAACCGCTCAAAACTCAACTATCTTTTGTTTCTAGTATTAGACTATCGCCGACAATTCCCAACCTTGTTACGCTCTTCTTTAGCAGTCCTGTTCGCGATACGAAGGGAAATATATTGGGTGTATTGCGGGTGACATACAATGCCACATCTGTCCAGCAGTTGGTGACTCGGGAAACTGAACACGCAGGTGCGAAATCGTTAGCAGTTCTTTTAGATGAACACTATATCCATCTGGCACATAGCACTAAACCTGAACTCCTTTTCAAATCCATTGTGCCTTTGCCACCCAATGTTGTAGCACAACTGCAACGCGAAGGGCGTTTGCCTAAGACTCTAACGCAAGAACTTGCAATCAATTTGTCCGATCTCAAGCAAGCATTAGACACTAAACAGCCCTATCTAACCACACGGTTGGCAGCTAGGGGCAATAAAAATGAGTTGAGCCTTTTAGCGATCGCCCACCTGAAATATAAACCTTGGTCAGTCCTTTTCGCACAGCCCATTGCCGTTGCCCTAGCACCTGTAGAAAAACAAATACGCGATGCACTTCTTTTATTAGCCATCATCGCCACAATTGTAACTATCATAGCTTTTGCGATCGCACAACTATTAACAAAGCCTCTGATTGACCTCACCCAAGCGGTTGCCCAGTTTACGGCCGGTCGCTTAGACATCCGTGTGAAGATGCGATCGCAAGACGAAATCGGTCTGCTGGCACGATCCTTCAACAGTATGGCGAGGCAACTCCAAGAATCCTTTGAAACCCTCGAAGACAAAGTTAAAGAACGAACAGCAGAACTAGCTAATGCTAATGACGAAATCATTGCCCTCAACGCAAAACTCAAAGAAGACAACCTTCGTTTAGGTGCAGAATTGAATGTGGCGCGTCAGATCCAGCAAATGATTTTGCCCAACCCTGATGAACTGGAAATTGACGGACTAGATATCGCCGCATACATGGAATCCGCCGATGAAGTAGGAGGTGATTACTATGACGTGCTACAGATCGATGGTGTGGTAACACTGGGTATCGGCGATGTCACCGGACACGGCCTGGAGAGTGGCATTCTAATGCTGATGACGCAAACCTCAGTTCGCACCCTGCAAGAGATTCGCGAACTAGACCCCGTTCGGTTCCTGGATGTACTCAACCGTACCCTCTACAAAAACGTGCAGCGGATGAATTCTGAGAAAAGTTTGACGCTGGCGATTTTGAACTATTCCGAAGGACGAATCAGCATCAGCGGTCAACATGAAGAAACGCTAGTGGTGCGAAAAAATGGAGAGGTTGAGCGCATCGACACGATGGATTTAGGCTTCCCGATCGCTTTAGATGATGATATCGCAGACTTCATCAGTCACATCCTGATTGAGCTAGAACCTGGGGATGGCGTGGTGCTTTATACTGATGGCATTCCAGAAGCCTATAACATCGGCAAAAAACAGTATGGACTGAAGCAATTGTGTCAAGTGATCGGTCAAAATTGGCACAAATCTGCTGGAGAAATTAAGGATGCGGTGATTGTAGATCTGCGGCAACATATCGGTAAGCAGAAAGTATTTGATGATATTACGTTGCTAGTCTTTAAGCGGGAGGCTGACGTTACTGAAAAGGGAACTTTAGTTAAAAATATCATTTCCCAAAAAAATACTACCGTGACACTGAGAGTTTGAGCAATACTTTATGAAAATAAATTACTAAAAAACAATTGATTTAACGGCAGACGCTTTAAAAATAATTCTGTCGCAGCGCCGTGAACTATAGCTAATCGACAAAAAATTCGGCCTTGGATAATTGCGGGATTATTTTGATTGTTTTGTGGGATGGGCGTCCTGCCCGAAGGCGTGTATTTTCACGCCTAACTCCTACTCCGCACAAACATCATCCTCAAATTGTGCAACGCCAAGACTTCTACAGCTTATCAAAATTATTGTTAGCTGACGGCTTGAGATTACCAACTGATAATCAGCGGCAATCCAGGTCGAAAATCTACCTGTTGTCCCTGCACTTCTCCATCAAAACCAAGCTCCACAAAATACTCGGTTCCTATCCGTAACTTGAGCTGATTTGTGTCAATCACTGCTTGCAGTTCAGGTGACGGATTATTGGCAGCAGGACTGACTAATTCTACGCGAGTAATTTCCCGGAAACCAACACCATGCTCCAAAGGCTGTGACTTCTGGCCCGAGTATCGATCTGGACGTTGACTAAAGGAAATTTGGAAAAGCATCGGCTCAGTCAACACATCACTATTTGTTGCCACCGCGATACTCATCGTTTCAGATAAATAAGGTGGACGATATGCCCAACTAGAAAATGCAACTGTGTCCTCAGAACCTTTGGCTGGACGCAAACAGATGCCAAATGGACACGCACCATTATTCCGATTTGTCGATCGATCCCAAAGACGAGTCTGATGAATTGGCTCAGACTGCGCCTCTTCTGGATCGTGAATCCATAACAATTCCAACATTGCGTTATGGAAAAAGAAACAGCGATTGGTTGTACCTTGTCCGCGATGAATGCGAGATCCACCCTCAACTAAACCGAAGGATGATAAACGATTAGCTTCCGAAGCACCAATATCAGTAAGGATGAAAAGATGGTCGAATTCAAATGTCATAGCATTGTTGATAGAATTGATCGCTCCAGTAATTTTAACCTTCTGTGATGGCTTTCCTTCCGATCGCCGGGCTGATGCTGCACAGCGTACTGTACCAAAGTCCCAAACCTCTACTCAGTCAATTTTTCCCAATCTAAAATCTAAAATCGATAGTCCCAAACCTCTACTCAGTCAATTTTTCCCAATCTAAAATCTAAAATCTAAAATCTAAAATCGATCCCCCCAACCTTCCCCAACCTTTAAGTTACAACCAGATTGAGGAACCATCCGCCCGCATCCAGCAGTCTCAACATCCAGTTACCGACTATTCTGGTAAAGTCAGGTCATCATCCGGTGCATCTTGTAGAGACGCGATTCGCAGCCTCTGCCCCGAAAGCAATAAAATCCCATCAGCTTGTCACCTGCCACCCGTGAGGCAGTAACTTAAAAATTAAGGTAGTGTCAATTACCCGCCACCAAGCGGAGTACCGCTATGGTGGGGGCTTGTGTCTAGACTCCACCGCAATTCTGAGAATTTTTGTAAAATCTCAGCTTTGGCTTCATTGCCTGACACATCAGGGGATACTGACAAGCTCCCCGTACTCATCCAGTCTTGCCGGACAAGTAGCGTTCTTAATGTGATATTTCGTGCCCCAACCAAATCAGAATGCAACTCATGTTGGCAGCATTCACAACGAAATCTTAGCCCTTTGTTTGGTCGATTAGCCTTCGATGTATGACCGCATTTAGGACAACTTTGCGAAGTATAATGAGCCGGAACTTTTGTAGCCAAAGAACCATTCAGATTAGCCTTATAATCAATATAGCCATGTAATTCGGCAAACGACCACTTAGCTTTGTTCCGATTAGCTTTGCGTTGCTTCTTGCTAGCCCTTTTTCCCGACCTAGACTTAGTTCTATCCCCTATTCCAGTCAAGTTTTCTAGTCCAATCAAGCTGTGAGGTTTAGCAATCTCTTTACTGATTTGATGGTTGACATCAGCGATAAACCGTCTTTCTCTACCAGACAAAGCAATTAATCTACGCTTTGCCGATCTAGTGCCTTTACGCTGAAGAGTTTGTCGCGCTTTATGGTAGCGATTAGCTTTGTGTCTAGCAGATTTACCAGAGTAGAATTTAGACTTGTTTTGCAAATCTGTTTCTACCGCCAGATATCTTTGCCCAACATCAACACCAGAGACTCTGGTGATCTTTGTGGGATCGATTTCAAGGGTTTCTATCTCTAAGCTCACCATCAAGTAGTAAGTCTTAGAAGAACGCTGATAGACAATCTTTGCCGCACCAATCTTTGGGCATTTCGCAATCAGAGCAAGGTGCTTATTGTAACCATTATAAGAAACAACCACTCGACCATTCAGAGTGTTAATACTAACTCGACCCTCAGTTTTAAATGAGTAATCTCGCTGATAGTTCAAAGTGCAAGTCCTAGAAACATACTTGGGAGCTTTGTCTAGTCCTTTATATCGTTTCTTAGTGTAGCCTTTGGCAATAGCATCAGCGTTCTGCTTTGCTTTGATCCACAGGGCTTTATAGGTAGCAGATACCTGTCTTGGAGCATTGCAAGCCATTTGCGCTCCCAGCCCAAATTTAGCTCTTAACTCGTTATAAACAGCTTTCTGCAACTTAGCCCCATTACTGGTTTTACCTGCGTCAAAAGCAACTCGCGAAGTGTAGTTCAAAGCATCTCGATAAGCCAAGGCAGTCTGGGACACCAAAGCTTTTTGCTCGGTGGTCAGGTTGAGTTTTAGCTTGGCGGTGATTACTTGGGACATTATTTTCACGAAATCTAGTATTATTGTATCTCGTGAAGATAAAGATAGCAACGAAAAGTCAGGAATTTGTTCACTCCTCACCGAAAGAGCCCTTCCAACATCTAAAGATTGTCGGTTTCGGTTGGGGACGGGATTCGTCGCTCACGCGCATTTCTCCCGCCACCAAGCTACGCTATGGTGGGGGAATCCTGCTGTTCTAGTTGAAAATAATACCCAAATGTTTCCAGAAGCCTTGACATCTGACATACACTCTGTAAATTAAACACTCGCTTCTGCGCCGCTACCCATATTAAAGATGCCATGTCAACCCTAGTCATCGTCGAATCTCCGACCAAAGCCCGCACCATTCGCAACTTCCTGCCCTCCACCTACCGCGTAGAGGCATCGATGGGCCATGTCCGCGACCTCCCCTCCTCGGCCGAAGAAATACCAGAAGCCGTTAAAGGAGAAAAATGGGCGCAACTCGGCGTAAACGTGGAGGCAGACTTTGAACCCCTCTACGTCATCCCGAAAGATAAAAAGAAAATTGTTAAAGAACTCAAAGACGCCCTCAAAGACGCCACAGAACTGATTCTAGCCACTGACGAAGACCGGGAAGGCGAAAGCATTTCCTGGCATTTGCTGCAAATCCTCAAACCCAAAGTGCCCATCAAGCGGATGGTGTTTCACGAAATCACCCGCGAAGCAATCCGCGATGCTTTGACTCACTGTCGCGATATCGACAATCGAGTAGTACAAGCCCAAGAAACTCGCCGGATTCTCGACAGACTCGTCGGTTACACACTCTCCCCGCTACTGTGGAAAAAAATCGCTTGGGGTTTGTCGGCAGGCCGGGTGCAGTCAGTCGCAGTCAGGCTTTTGGTGCGCCGGGAACGGGAACGCCGCGCCTTCCGCCAAGGTAGCTACTGGGATTTAAAAGCCCTTTTGGAAAAGGGCAAGATTTCCTTTGATGCCAAACTCGTGACTGTCGGGAATGTGAAAGTTGCCAACGGCAGCGATTTTGATGAAAATACCGGGCAAATTATCGCAGGCCGCCGCGTACTTTTGCTGAACGAAGAACAGGCGCGGGCTTTACTCTCGCGCATTCAAAACAAACCCTGGACTGTCACAAATCTCGAAGAACGGCCAGTCACCCGGAAACCTTCGCCGCCGTTTACGACCTCGACTTTGCAGCAGGAAGCTAACCGCAAGCTGCGGCTGGGTGCGCGGGAAACTATGCGAATTGCCCAAAGTCTCTACGAACGGGGTTTTATCACCTATATGCGGACGGATTCGGTGCATTTGTCCGAACAGGCGATCGCAGCGGCGCGCAGTTGCGTGCAAGAACTTTACGGCAGCGAATACCTCAGCCCCCAACCGCGCAAATACACGACGAAAAGCAAAGGCGCGCAGGAAGCCCACGAAGCTATCCGTCCCGCCGGCAGCACTTTTCGGACTCCGCAGCAAACCGGATTGGATGGCATTGATTTCCGCCTCTACGATTTGATTTGGAAGCGGACTGTGGCCTCTCAAATGGCCGATTCCCGCCAAACTCACGTCACTGTATTAACTCAGGTAGAAGATGCCGGTTTCCGTTCCAGCGGCAAACGCATTGATTTTCCAGGCTTTTTGCGGGCATACGTGGAAGGTTCCGACGATCCGAATGCGGCGTTGGAAGACCAAGAGGTGATTTTGCCGGCGCTGAAGGTGGGGGATAAACCTAATTGTAAAGATTTAGAGGCAGTTGGCCACGAAACTCAACCTCCCGCCCGCTACACGGAAGCTTCTCTGGTGAAAATGCTCGAAAGCGAAGGTGTGGGCCGTCCGAGTACCTATGCGAGTATTATCGGTACAATTGTCGATCGGGGATATGCGAAATTAATAGCTAACGCCCTAATTCCGACATTCACCGCTTTCGCAGTCACGACTTTATTGGAAACACATTTTCCCGATTTAGTAGACACCGGTTTTACTTCCCGAATGGAACAAACCCTCGATGAAATTGCCACGGGCGAGGCGAAATGGCTGCCGTATTTGCAAAAGTTTTATACAGGGGAAAGCGGACTCGCAACCCAAGTTAAAGAACAGGAAAGTCAGATTGATGCGAAAGTTGCCCGAACTGTGGTATTGGAGAATCTCACCGCCAAAGTCTGCATCGGCAAATTCGGCGCATACCTGGAATCAGAAAGCGAAGAAGGCCTGGTAAAAGCATCGATTCCCCAAGATTTAACGCCGGCAGATTTAGACCCGGAAAAAGTCGAGTTTCTGTTAAAGCAAAAAACGGAAGGCCCGGAAAAATTGGGTCTTCACCCGGAAACCGGGGAACCGATTTTTGTGCTGATTGGCAGTTATGGGCCGTACGTTCAGTTAGGGGAAGTTTCGGAAACGAACAAGAAACCGAAGCGGGCTTCTTTACCGAAGGGGACGGATAAGGATAGCGTGACGCTGGATATGGCGGTGAGTTTGTTGACTTTACCCCGGTTGTTGGGAACTCACCCGGAGACGGGGGCGAAGGTGCAAGCTAATTTGGGGATGTACGGGCCTTATGTGGTGCACGACCAGGGTAAGGTGGGGAAAGATTATCGATCGATCAAAGCGCCGGATGATGTTTTGACGATCGAGCTCGATCGGGCATTAGAATTGTTAGCGCAGCCGAAAGCCGCCCGCGGCCGCAACAGCAAAGCCACCACACCTTTGAAGGAATTGGGCGCGCATCCAGAGTCGGGAGAACCCATCAATGTTTACGATGGCCGCTACGGCCCCTACGTGAAACACGGCGATATCAATGCTTCTTTGTCCAAGGATGAATCTGTCGAGAATTTTACCTTACAAAGAGCACTGGAATTGTTAGCAACCAAGGAAGCAGCCGGGGGAAAAACTAGCAGCAAGTCCAAGAAGTCAACGAAGACTGCGGCGGCGAAGTCGGAGACTGCAACTGAGAAAACTGCGGCGAAGAAAACTACTGCTAAAAAGACGACAACTGCGGCGAAGAAAACCACGACTAAGAAGGCGGCGACTGCGACTGCGACTAAGAAGAAAACCAAGTAAAATTAGTTTATTTTTCTATCATCCCAGAAACCCGGTTTACTTGAGAAACCGGGTTTATTTATTTGTACAGCCCTGAACGCACGCTAACCCAAAAAACCCGGTTTATTTGAAAAACCGGGTTTCTAAACACTGTCAAAGTTTTACGTTTAATTAGGTTGAGTTACCTAGCCAGCGATTTTCAGCAATTCCACATCAAAAATCAGCGTAGCATTAGGAGGAATTACCCCGCCGGCACCGCGAGCGCCGTAACCGAGTTCAGGGGGAATAATCAACTTGCGGCGGTCTCCAACTTTCATCGTACCGACACCTTCATCCCAACCCTTAATTACTTGACCTACGCCAATTTTGAACTGAAAAGGAGAATTGCGATCGCGCGAACTGTCAAACTTCGTGCCATCTTCCAAAGTGCCAGTGTAGTGCACCACAACCGTCTGGCTTTTTTTTGGAGTCGCCCCATCACCCTGTTTCAATTCAACATATTTCAGACCTGAATCTGTGGTGACAGTTTTCTCAGTATTATCAGTCATGTTATTGCCAGCGATAGTAGTTGGTACATCCGGTAAAGTAGCATCAGCTACTAGCAAGCTATCTTCATTCAAAGACTGCGCTGACAACTTCTCAATAGCAGTCTCGGATGAAGGATTATTTAATTCGGCGGCAACTGCTTGGGGCCCAGAACCGCCCATTTGAGCGACTATCAAAAACACAAAGCAAACCAGCATTACCCCCAAGCTGACTAGAACTCCTCGCAAAATTAATCCTCCTGATACTTTTAACCGCGATATCTCAGATATCTAAGACATCTATTACAACAAGAACCACCAAATTTTATCTGAACTTTTCCGCCAAAAGATGGCAGGTGCCAGCTAATTTTAAAGACAAAAGTATGAAGTCAGAATGTTTGTAATTCTACATAAGTGCCTTCTTGAGCCTTCTGCCTTCGGGTGACAATTTTATCACAAGATAACAGCGAACCGCTCCCGGGCGATCGAACTCAGCGCCAATTACGGTTCTCTAAATCCCGCATCTGACGTTCCAAACGATCGAGCCTTCCCCGCAACTCATCCATTTCGGACTGTCGGGGAACGCCCATATCTTGCAGCATATTCCGCAGTTGCCGCTGCAACTGCGTATCCCAATTGCCCTGTTCAGACTTGAGGTGCTCCGTCATGTCATCGACAAAGGTTTTGGCTTGCTCAGGATTGATTTTGCCATCTTTGACCCATTGCTCGCTGACTTCCTGCAATTTCTCGGCCACCAAGGAGGTAGTACCAATGCCCAGCATTACCAGTTGTTTGAGTAAGTTGCTATTGTTATCCATAAATTTTTCCTACTGTTTGCCCCTTCATACCCGATCGGCTCAGGTCGCCTGCGGTCGCTGCGAAACCATCTGTAAACTTAAAGTTACATCAGCGCTGACCTACCTTTCTATTTTGGAGCATCCAGCCGCCTGATGGCGAGTCGATCGCGCTTATGGGCGTTCGGAAAACCCGCTAATGAGCTACCGACAAGATTACCCTATCACCAGCAAAGTCAATGCCTGATTGTCCCCGCTGTCACCAACCTGTAGACGCCCGAGCCATCGCCTGTGCGCACTGCAAAATCCCTCTCAAAGCTTTCGGTCATCCGGGTATCCCCCTTTATCGATCGAAATCGGAAGACTTTCTGTGCACTACCTGTATTTACCACGAAGATGACACTTGCAACTACCCGCAGCGTCCTTTTGCCAAAGAATGCACGCTTTATCACGATCGAGCTGAGCCACTTGTGCCGCCGACGATCCCTTACATCAGCGGCGGCTGGCCGCAATCAATCAAAAATTGGTGTCAGCGCCATCTCGTTTGGTTAGCTTTAGTTGGTTTAATTATTATTAGCATTGCTCTGTCGATTTAATCGGATTGTACAAAGCGTAGAATAGAAATATATCTGTTAATCTGGGTTGCTCTATTATTCTCTAAATTATTCATGAGCTACGTATTCGGCATCGACGGGGGCGGCACGAAAACTATCTGCCTCTTAATGGACGAAAACCACATTGTTTTGGGACGGGGCGAAGCAGGGCCGTCAAATTATCAAACGCTGGGAATTGAGACAACCAAACAATCCATTCAATTGGCGATCGAACGAGCAGTTCTGTCCGCTAAAATCGAGACGAATAGCAATCTCAACATAGAAGCAATTGGTCTGGGACTAGCAGGCGTCGGGCGTCCAAAAGATATTGAAATAGTGCAATTTGTAGTGCAGAACTTGCAGTTGACGAATACTTTACCTGTAACCCGATCGTTCTTGCCTAGGAATATCGTAATTTGCAGCGACTGCGCGATCGCACTTGTTGGGGGCACGGGCTATCCAGTGGGTATCACCGTTATTTCAGGAACCGGTTCGATTGTTTTCGGGCAAAACAGTCAAGGGAAAACTAAACGAGTCGGCGGTTGGGGATATCTTTTAGGCGATGAAGGCAGCGGATATGACATCGCCATTCAGGGTTTGCAAGCGGCTTTGAAGTTTGATGACGGACGCGGAGAATTTACAGCACTTGCGGAAAAATTTCAAAACCATTTCGGCCTAAATCACCTCGAAGAATTGGTAGAAGTCGTTTACCGCCGCGGTTGGGGAGTGAAAGAAATTGCAGGTTTAGCGCCGATTGTCGATCGAGTCGCAGCCGAGGGCGATCGCGTCGCTGACGGCATTATTGATAGTGCCGTGGCAGAATTAACCTTTTCAACAAAAATAGCCATTTCAGCCCTATTTAACCCCAGAGAAGAATTTGAAATTGTGCTCATAGGAGGTGTGTGGAGCTCAGAGGCAAATTTCCGGGGTCGGTTTGAAGCGGCAGTAAGTGCGATCGCCCCAAAAGCTAAGGTAATCTCGCCCCGATACGAACCAGCTTTCGGTGCTGGGTTGTTAGCCTTAAACGCTCTCAACAATTAAACTCGTGCCCCGACGCTTCCTGGTCGGATTTCACATTAACTGTGAGAGGCTAAGGGGGACGATGAATCGAAATCTCTGCTTTATCCTCCTTATCTTCCCAATCTTGCGGATTTTCGCGATTTTTCCAAATTTTCAAATTCTGGATTATCTACCTTATCTTCCCAACTTGTAGAATTCCAGGCTGCCATAATTAAAACATCAGATGAATCCGAAACCAGAAACAAATTTAGCAGTAGTGCGTTCCTAAGTAAACCAAAACCGAAGCAAGGAGACAATTTATATGATTACTTCTCAAAAATGGCGTTCAGCAACAGCAGCAATCCTCGCATTGGGCATTACACTTGGAACCAGCGCGCCGCTGGTGGTAGCTACCCCCGCAGAAGCTCAACAACGAATTTCCCAATTTGATAGCATCCGAATTCCCTCGGGCAGTGTAATTCCAGTTAGCTATGAAAAAGACAAAATTATTGTCACCCGCGAAGAAACAGCACCTTTAACTTTAACAGTAGCGCGAGACATCCGCACAGATCAAGGCAGAGTATTAATCCCCGCAGGCAGTCAGATTGTCGGGACACTGCAACCTGTAAGAAGAGGCAATCAAATCGGTACTCAATTTGTTGCCAGAGAGTTAATTATCAGCCGCCGCCAACGCTATCGGATTGACGGCTATTCGGGAATTATTACCAGAACCGAAAGAGTTCAAAAAGGTGCTGGTACAGGTTCGATCGCGCAAGGTGCAGCATTGGGTGCAGCAGCAGCAGCAGCGCTAGCAGGCATTACCGGCGACAAAGCGATCGCCACTGAAGAAGTATTGGGAGGCGCTGGGATCGGCGCTTTAGCTGGAGTATTGTTGGGGCGGCGCAGCGTTGACGTGCTCGTGATTCGCCCGGAACAAGATTTGGCAGTGAGATTGCGATCGGACATCGTGCTGCGCTAATATTGGAATCTTCCGATTGATTAATTATTTGCAGCAAAACATTGTCGATCGCTAACTTTTGGTCTCCCGATCATGGGCTAGGCATACTATTAAGGTTGTGCCTAGCCATGTTTGTTGGCGGAATTATTGGATGGGAACGCCAACTCAGACACAAACCAGCGGGATTGAGAACTCATATGCTAGTAAGTATGGGTTCTGCACTGTTTGTTTTAATACCGCTGGCAATAGGTAAAAATGGAAACGAACGAGAGGCGATCGAGCGCGTAATTCAAGGCATTGCTGCCGGGGTTGGGTTTTTGGGAGGCGGAGAAATCCTGCGGCAAAATCAGCAGGAAATAGGCAAAGTTGAAGTTCGCGGGCTTACGTCTGCCGCCGCTATTTGGGTGTCAGCAGCTTTAGGAACTGCGGCAGGATGCGGGTTGTGGCAACTTGCATTAATTGGCGCTTTAATGTCGCTGTTTGTTCTGAGAGTAATTAAAGAGTTAGAGCGTCGGAGTCGCAGGAAATAGTCTCAGCGATTATATCAGGTCTGGTAAAATAACCGTTATAACGTTGCAGTGAAAACTCGATCATTCCCAGCCAGTTTTATGAGGAATGAAGTCCTAACTACCAACCAATTTGACTGCGGTCGATCGAGGTGACATAATATTAGCGGTTTCATAGCAAGTCCAGTTAATCACTTATACACGATACGCAACAAGTGGTTTGACTCGCTACTTATAGAACCCATTTGAGATCTTTTTACGCGGTGGCTAGTCTTTTAAGCATCAGTCTGATAAAGCAAAGCTTGAGTTTGGCATTTGAACGAGCGAGTGTGCGATCAAAGTTTTTGACTAAACTTTTGCATCTTTCCACCCAAGCGTTTGAACGTTCAATCACCCATCTAGCCGCCACAGGCACAAATCCCGATTGCCCTTTAGCGAGCTTTTCGGCTTTTGATGGCTTGGCGGAGAGTTCAAATTGAATCTTAGCCATAATCTGAGGATAAATCTCCTCCAAGGCTTGAGTAATTTTCTCAGGGTGGTACCCGTTGTCTAACAAGATGGTAGTTTTGGGAAGTTCGGCAGGTTTAGATTTGAAGTAATCGATGTTTTGGGAAAGCATTTCAATCAGCCCTCGATCATCAGATAAGCTAGCTTTGGTACAGTGAGCAGGGTAAGCGCATCTCAAAGGCTATTGACAAGCGGGTTGAGAGGCATCATCATGGGGAAATAAACAAGCAGCGAGA